>NZ_JBFSUL010000034.1:0-49473 GCF_041467395.1 Vibrio sp. 10N.247.310.98
ACAGCTCTGAAGGATCCTTCAACCGATCGCTTTGGCTTTAACTGATCGGCATTACCTATTGGGGCTATTTTTCTTTCTTACTCTTAATTTTGGTTGATATCATGATTAATGTTGCGCTTGTTGATGACCACGTCATTGTTCGATCTGGTTTTGCTCAATTACTCAGTCTTGAAACTGATATTACGGTCGTGGGTGAATTCAGTTCTGCGGCAGAAGCGCGACTCGGACTACCAAGTTGTCACCCTGATGTCGTTATCTTGGATATTTCAATGCAAGATGAAAGTGGCCTGAGTTTGTTGGAAGAAATTCCATCAGGCATTGCCAGCATCATGTTGAGCGTACATGACTCTCCGGCGATGGTTGAAAAGTCGTTAGAGTTAGGAGCTAAAGGTTATCTGAGCAAGCGCTGCAGTCCTGATGAGTTAATTCAAGCCGTACACACGAGCGCAAATGGTGGCTGTTATCTCACGCCTGATATCGCCATAAAGCTTGCGACACCCATGAAGAATAAAGCCTCTTTAAATCAGCTCACCCGCAGAGAAAGCGAAGTGTGCCAGTTATTGGCAACAGGGCTCGATGTAAAATCTATCGCCGTAGAGCTAGGGGTTAGCCATAAAACGGTGCATGTACACCGTGCCAATGCGATGGACAAACTCAATGTTAAGAATAACGTCGAGTTAGCGAAACTGTTTACACAAGACCAGTACTAATGCGTTCTTACCTAGCCACCTCCCTGTGTGGGTTTTTTATGGCTGGTTGTGCATGGTTCTGTTTATGGGTTATTGCCTTCTATTTCATTAATGACCCTGAGTTAGCGATTCTGCTTTTCCCGTTTTCACTTCGACTGGGAATGACGCTGCACACTCGCACCCACTATTGGCCTGCCATCTATATTGCAGAGTGGGGGCTCGCGATTGCTTTAGCTCTACTGCTTGATGAACCTCAATGGCTGACGATACTCATCGCCAGTGGATTGAGTATTCCTGCTACGCTAATTGCCAAGCGTTATTATTCTGGTGACCAGAATCGTCACTTGTTAGTGATGGCGAGCTTAATCATGGTCACCGCATTAATTAACGTTGCCGTGGTCGGTTCTCATGTTCCAGCTGTTTACATGGTGTGGTTAGCGAGTATCACGGGTGGATTGATGCTGGTGCCGATGTGTTATCTGGTCTGGAACTATCTATTCCAAAATAAGTGGGCGCCACTGAGCTCTTACTTAATCCATAATGTTGTAGAGTTCAAAATTCGTCACATCGCTTTATATAGCGTCTTGTTGGTCGCCAGTATTTTGATACAAACCAGTTTGCCTGATGAGCTAAGGCGCTTTGCCCCATTCTGTATGGCGATCCCTATTATCTTGCTGGCCGTTCGTTACGGATGGCAAGGCGCTCTGCTTGCAACAATGCTAAATAGTGTCGCGCTGATTGCTGCTCATAGTGGAACGTCCAAACTCGAAATTACCGATTTGCTCTTGTCTCTGTCTGCTCAAACCATCACTGGTATATTGCTTGGTTTAGCGGTTCAAAAGCAGAAAGATCTCAACTCGAAATTACGCAGTGAGCTTTCCAGAAATCAAAACCTTTCACGTCAGTTAGTTACCGCTGAAGAGTCGGTTCGTCGTGATATTGCGCGTGAACTGCATGATGAAATCGGCCAAAACATCACGGCAATTCGTACTCAGGCAAGCATTATTAAACGTGTCGACGCGGCTGAGATGAGCGTTCGCTGTGCGGGTACCATTGAATCATTATCTTTGAATGTTTATGACACCACCAAACGTCTACTTACAAAATTAAGACCTAAGATGCTGGACGATCTGGACTTAAAAGATTCCGTGGAACAGCTTATTCGAGAGATGGAGTTCTCGGATCACGGCGTTGATATCCAGTTAAATTGGCAAGGAGATTACTCGTGTTTGAGTGACACGCTTAAGGTCACTATCTTCAGGCTGTGCCAAGAGTCTCTAAATAATGCCTCTAAATACGCCAACGCGAGCGAGATCAGAATTGAACTGATTTTAGGTGACCAGGCTTACCTTCAGATATCAGATAATGGCGTTGGTTTTACAGCGCAAGATCTTCTCAAAGGAATGGGGGTTCGCGGTATGCAAGAGCGTGTTCAGGCGCTCGGCGGCAAGATGACCATTAACGCTAATGGCTCATCTTCGGGTACCAATATCAGCGTTACATTACCTAAAGTGTGAGAACGAATATGTTTGGATTTCTGCGCTCAGCTACGTCAAATACTCATGCTCTAACAGATGATGAAGTCAACCAGAGTTATCGCTACTGGCGTCTCCACATCATGATAGGAATGTATGTCGGCTATGCGGGTTTTTACTTCACTCGTAAAACCTTTAATTACGCCGCGCCCGCAATGATCACCGATCTTGGTTTGGACAAAGGAGATATTGGCTTAATTGGCACGCTCTTTTATCTTTCTTATGGTTTATCGAAATTTATTTCAGGCACGATATCGGATCGCTCAAACCCGCGCTACTTCATGGGGCTTGGCTTAATCGCGACAGGCTTGATCAATATAGCGTTTGGCTTTTCTAGTTCTTTGGCGGCTTTTATCTTGCTTTGGGTGCTCAATGCATGGTTCCAAGGTTGGGGCTGGCCATCGTGTTCTAAGTTATTGACGACTTGGTATTCTCGCTCCGAAAGAGGCTTTCGCTGGGCAATCTGGAATACAGCACACAACGTGGGTGGGGCGCTAATTCCTATTCTTGTGGGTTATCTGACGCTGCAATTCAGTTGGCGAGCGGGGTTTATTTGGCCGGGTGTGATTGGCGTTTTTATTGGTCTGATTGTTTGTTGGCGTTTGCGTGATAAGCCCACCACCATGGGACTTCCGACGGTAGGAAAGTGGCGCAATGACCATCTAGAGTTGGCACAAGAGAGCCACGGGCAAGGGTTAAGCTATCGAGAAATCCTGAAAACCTACGTGTTCAGCAACAAGTATATTTGGTTGCTCGCCTTTAGTTATGTGTTGGTTTACATCGTAAGAACGGCAGTTAACGACTGGGGCAATTTATACCTCACCGAAGAACACGATTACAGTTTGATCAACGCCAACGCTGCCTTGTCTCTGTTCGAGATAGGAGGTTTTGTTGGTTCACTTGTTGCTGGGTGGGGATCGGATAGGTTGTTTGGTGGCAACCGCGGTCCAATGAACATCTTGTTTGCGATTGGCATCTTCCTTTCGGTTTCGGCTTTATGGCTTATGCCTTTAACCAACTTTGTGTTTCAAGCGGCTGGGCTATTCTGCGTTGGCTTTTTTGTTTTTGGCCCTCAAATGCTTATTGGCATGGCGGCGGCGGAATGTTCACATAAAGACTCTGCTGGGGCGGCGACAGGTTTTGTTGGCTTGTTTGCTTATATGGGAGCAGCACTTTCTGGTTACCCATTAGCGCTCGTTCTAGAAGCTTACGGCTGGAGTGGGTTCTTCATTACCATCTCTACTTGTGCGGCCGTTATTGGCTTGCTGTTACTGCCTTTCCTACAAGCTCAATCACCTCAGAAAAGTGCAGAAGCTCGCTCTGGTTTTTAAGGAACGATAACAAGATAGTCACTAGTGTTTGTATTCAGATGCTTGTATCGCTGCTGTAATCAGTGCGATACAAGCCGCTATCTTATTCTCAGCGCTTTCTACACGTAATATTCAAATGTGACTCTTTTCACGCTTTTCATCGATCTCACCTGTTTCTAAGAATTTTTCCTATTGCGTCTAAGACCTCATCTCATGTGGGTTCTAGCTGCTCTCTGTAGTCTTTCTAATTATTTACGTTATTAGAAATCAGCTCTCTGAATTGTGTTCAAAGGGCTCACTACGGAAAACGCCATGTCACTCAGCCACTTCTCAGAACACTCATTTTTCCCAATGGAAAACACCATCCAAAATTATGCATGGGGGAGCATTTCTTCGATACGTGAACTGTTTGGCTTTCAGAATGAGTCACAAGAGCCGCAAGCGGAAGTTTGGATGGGAGCGCATCCAAAAGGTTGCTCAATGGTTAAGCTTGACCAGCACTTGGTGCCTCTCTCTGAGCTGATTAACAAGAATAAACCGGCCTATCTATCAAGCGATATTGCGCAGGAGTTCGGTGAATTGCCGTTCTTGTTTAAGATCTTGGCAGCAGAAAAGGCACTATCGGTTCAGGTTCATCCAAACAAGCGTCAAGCCGAAATTGGCTTTGCGAGAGAAGAGCAAGCAAGCATTCCTCTGACCGCAGGACATCGTAATTACAAAGACTCTAACCACAAACCTGAATTGGTTTACGCGATCACTGAATATCAAGCAATGAATGGCTTTCGAGAATTCGATGAAATATTAGGGTTGTTCAGAAAGTTGAATTCGAGCGAGCTGGCTGGTTTAGTTGAAGAGTTTGGCAACCACCTTGATTCTCTAGGTTTAGAGGCGTTTTTCCGTGATTTATTAACGTTGAATGAACAACGTAAACATCAAGCATTAGAGCAACTTCTGACTTACGCGGCTGCTCATCAAGACCAAGCGGAGTTTGCTTTGGTTATTGAGCTTAGTCATCAGTATCCAAACGATATTGGTCTATTTTGTGTTCTGCTTCTTAACTTGATCACATTGAACCCGGGTGAAGCGATGTATTTGAATGCGAATACTCCGCATGCTTACATTAAGGGAACTGGGCTCGAGATCATGGCAAATTCAGACAACGTTTTGCGAGCAGGTTTAACGCCAAAGCACATTGATGTCGCCGAGTTGGTTGCCTGTACAGAGTTCAAACCGATCCCGTTTGAACGCTTGTTGTTAGCGCCCTCAAAACTGGGTCAATGTGATAGTTATGATATTCCTGTCAGTGATTTTGATTTCAATATCTTTCATCGCCCTCAGCAAGAAGAAGTGATCACAAGCGGTGCTGAAATTTTAATGGCGATAGATGATGATTTAACGTTAATGAGTCAGAAAGGTGAACACCTAACACTCACCAAAGGGCAATCGGTATTTATCCCAGCTTATATTGGTCATTATGTACTGAGCAGTAATGGGCGAGTGGCTAGGGCGTTTAATTAGAGATGGTGTTTGTGGTATAGATTGAGCTCCATCCCCACAAAATCATCATCTCCTTCATCAACAACGTGATAGCCAAGCGATTGATAAAAGTTAATAGCACGAGCATTACTTTTAAAACTCGATAGAGTGACTTGACTAAGTTGCTCTGCCATAGCTTTTTTATGTATGAGAGTCATGACTTGCTTGCCAAGCGAACGACCTTGGTACTGGGGGAAAATGATCAGCAAATGAATATGGTATGCGTTGTCATAAGGTTTAAAGCAGGCGAGCCCCACTCTTTTATTTTCGCGATATACCCAATGAAACCAAGATGGATGGTATTCGTTTAAAAGTCGTTGACGTTGAAAGTCGTCATCCCAGCCGAAAACGCTATCTACGTGTATGAAGATACCTTGTTTAACACACGCAAACAGTTCATCGAATTCAGAATTTGAAGCGAGTTGGAGTTGTATGTTCTCTTCTTTCATTGCCACTTTTACCGCTTCCTTATCAAACGCCTTTGAATAAGCAAACAGTAACATAATTGAAGAAGCCGAATTAGCTTAGATTTGCGAAGTGATGAAACCAAAAAGCCATGCGTAATGCATGGCTTAAAATCTGGCAGTAAGAACGTTGTGATTTAAACGATCTTAAGCGCGTGATGTCGAGTAAGTTGCTTATGTAGCGAGTCTTTTAATGCCATGCGTTCTACTTTGAGGTTGTGCATGCTGTCGTCATCGATTGGGCTGCCAGAGATTTCTAGTTGGCGGATGTCGTAGTCGAGTTGGTGGTATTTCTGCATGTCTGCTTTGAATTTTTCGTCGTCGTGGTTGAGCTGAACAATGTCTAATTTAAGATCTGGGAAATCTAAGATAAAGGCATGGTTTTCATTGAGCATTGGCACTTCCTCTCTAGTCGAATTATTAACAGTATAGAAGTAATTTTTCGAAAGAAATGTGGTTCAAAACACAAAGCCGTAAAGCGATCAAAAAAGGGCGTAAACTCGTAGAATTATCCTCGAAATTGCGCCCTTTTGTATGTATATAGCTAACTATTTATAGTTATATGTTTAGAACTATAAGAGTTTAAAGCAGAAAGTTTACTTTGCTTTCTTACCAGAGCGTTGCTGCTCTTTGTGTGCAAGCTTCTCTTTTTTGCGTTGCTCGATAAGGTGAGCAGCTTCGCCGCCTACGTGGGTTTCGCCACGAGCATTCGACAGTTGAACTTGCTTTTCACGTTCACGGAAACGGGCTTTCTGCTCGTCGCTGTGCTTATCAATACACTTAGGGCAGCTTACGCCTTTCTCGAAGTGTTTAGAGGCTTTGTCTTCGTCAGTGATTGGCAGGCGACACGCGTTACACACATCGTAACCGCTCTTTTCTAGCTGGTGGTTTACTGCAACTCGACCATCAAATACGTAGCAGTCGCCTTCCCACATACTCTCTTCTTCAGGTACCTCTTCTAGGTACTTAAGAATGCCGCCTTCAAGGTGATAAACCTCATCAAAGCCTTGCTCTTTCATGTAGGCTGTTGATTTTTCGCAACGAATACCGCCAGTACAGAACATCGCAACTTTCTTGTGCTTCTTAGGATCAAGGTTGTCTTCAACGTATTGAGGGAATTCACGGAAGGTTTCTGTGTTTGGGTTTACAGCATTTTTGAAGGTGCCGATGTCCACTTCGTAGTCGTTACGAGTATCAACCAGAATCACATCAGGATCAGAGATCAATGCGTTCCATTCGTTTGGTTTCACGTAAGTGCCGACAACGTGGCGTGGGTCGATGCCCTCAACGCCCATGGTTACGATCTCTTTCTTAAGCTTAACCTTGGTGCGGTTGAATGGTTGTTCTTCGTTGAACGACTCTTTGTAAACAACATCAGCCAAGCGAGTGTCTTGCTTGAACCATTGAAGAAGTGCATCGATAGATTCGCGTTTACCTGCAACAGTACCGTTGATGCCTTCACTCGCAAGTAGCAAAGTACCGCGAATTTTGTTGGCTTCTAGCACTTCAGTTAGTGGCTGGCGAATTTCTTGGTAATCATCAAGTGCAACGAATTTATACAGAGCACATACAACATATTGAGACATGGTTTTTCCTTTCTGCGAGCTGGAACGTAAATCCAGAGCGGTTGCCTTTTATGATACATACTGAGTTTGATTTACTCAGGTTTGCCCATATTGGCTTATTAAAATCCGCCGCAGTATAACCAAGCCAAGGAAGGACAAAAACCAACCAAAAGTAGGGCTATTTAGCATTGTTATTAGTGTGGCTTTTGGACTAAGAAATGCAATGAAACCGTTTTATCTGGTTCGAATTACAACACGTATTCCCAAACCAAAAAGGCCCTGCTGTAAAAATACATCAGGGCCTTGGTATTGAATCTGTCTGACTTAATCAGCGATTACGCTTGGTTAAGTACTTCCGCTAAGCGTTTCACCGCTTCTGTTAATTCTTCTGGGTTGGCGTTAGTGAAGTTTAAGCGCAGTGCGGCTTTTGCTTCATCGGCCTTTGGATAAAATACTGGGCTTGGTACTACCGCGACGCCATTCGATAGCAAAGTCTTAGCTAATTCGAAGGTATCGCACTCTGGGATCTCAACCCAAATGAACATCCCGCCATCTACGGCTTTTAACACACAATCTGCAGGCAGTTGTTTTTCTAGTTCTGAGAACAGCACTTCATAACGAGACTTGTACAGTGTGCGAATGTTTTCCATGTGTACGTTGAAGTCTTCATGTTTTAGAAGACCAACAAGCAGTGCTTGCATAGGTACACTTGAGTGTAAATCCGCGCCTTGCTTCACTTTGATCAGTGGCTCAAGGTAGCTGCGTTTGCCTGTTACCGCGCCAATACGTAGACCTGGCGATGCAATCTTAGAGAATGAACGAAGAACGATAGAGTTATCAGGGCAGAACGAAGAAACCAACGGCAGCTCTGTGCCTGTGAAACGTAGCTCACGGTATGGCGCATCTTCAATGAATGCCACGTTGTATTTGATACACAGCTCAGCCACTTTTTGACGAGTTTCTGTTGCCCAGCACACACCGGTTGGGTTGTGAAAATCAGGCACCGCGTAGAACATTTTTGGCGCTTGCTGTGCAAAGCATGTTTCCAATTCATCTAGATTCGGCCCAAATTCGGTTTGAGACACGGTCGCAATGTTTGCTTGAACTAGGCCAAACACCTGCATCGCACCTAAGTAGCTTGGCGCTTCCATCACAACCACATCACCTGGATCGACATACGCACGCGCAATCAAATCCAAACCTTGCTGAGAGCCAGTACAAATCATTACCGTGTGTGACTCTGGCAATTGGTAGCTTTGTGTTAGGTGGTCAAGCAACGGGCCGTAACCGGCAGTAGAGCCGTATTGGAAAACTTCAGGCATGTTCGCTAGGTTTTCTAGCGTTGGCTTCATTAAATCGATTGGGAATGTTTTCTCGTCCGGTAAACCGCCGGCCAATGAGATGACATTTGGATCACTTGCGGCTGCGAGGATCTCTCGAATGTATGAAGATTGAATCTGTTGTAATGACTGTGCGATTTCCATGTGTTGTGTCTCGTCGTTTATCGTTTTTATTCTATCGCTTGATATTACACGGCAATTGTAAAAACTAGCGTGTCCGTTTATGCTCTTAAACATGTCCATTTATGCTATTTAAACGATGTCACGTCAACACATATCGCGAATCAATGATGTCCTGTTCCATATTCACCAAGACATCAGTCAGCCTTTGTCTGCCAAAGAGTTATCTGAGATAGCGGCCTATTCAGAACAGCACTTTCATCGCACCTTTAAAAGCGTGGTCGGGGAGTCGTTGCATCAATATATCCGACGCACTCGAATGGAGTATGCAGCCAACCAATTGATGTTTGATATCAGCTCGTCAGTGGTCGAGATCGCCCATAAATGTGGCTTTAGCTCGGTGTCTTCGTTTAGTCGAGCATTTAAAGCGACCTTTAATATGTCTCCGGGCGAGTGGCGTAAACACGATTTACAAGTAGCAGAAAAACCCTATTTGAAAGATCCCGAAGTGGCGGCGGGCTATTTGAATGTGGCGCAGCGAGTATTGCCCGAACCCAAGATCGTTGAAGTGCCTGAACGCATGGCGGCCTATGTTCGACATACGGGTTATAACCGCTCTATTCGCAATGCGTGGTTGATATTGAAAGCGTGGGCGAATTCCGAACAGCGTGATTTTTCGAGCCAATTTGGTTTGCATCACTCAAACCCTGCTTGGGTTGAAATGGATCAGTGTCGTTATGTCGCGTGTATCGCGATTGATGAGCCGATTAAGTATCGTAGCGTAGTTAATCAGATGGTGATTCCGGGCGGCTTACACGCTGTGTTTCGACTAAATGGCCGCTATGGAGAACTGCTACCACAGATCAGTATGGTGTTAGAAAAGTGGCTACCCACATCTGGTTTCAAACAGCGCTCGACTCCCGCGTATGTGCATTATCATCAGAATCATTTTCTCAACACCGATGAAGTGTTCGAACTCGATTTCTACCTTCCCGTGAGCTTTTACTAATCGATGGTTGTGCTGTTTTGTTGAACCAGACTTTGATCTTTTGTTGAGACAAATTAGCACAACCAATAGCAGCTAACGATTTTATGCAGTTGGCCTAAGATAAAGATGCTTTGTTGATAATCTACTCTAAGTAAATGATGACAACGTACGGATTAAACGATAGCATTTCGTTCTAATTGCAAATAGTTCTTAATATCACTCGATAGAATATGACCATTACCCACAAAGATTATCTGAAAATCGCTTTCCCTTTCATCATCTCAACGGTGACACAACCTCTGTTAGGTGCTGTGGATACCGCTGTTATTGGCCAACTTGGTATTGCTGAATTGATTGGTGGCGTAGCGATCGGCACCATCATTATGAACACCATGTATTGGTTGTTTGGTTTTTTCCGTGTCAGTACCACGGGCCAAAGTGCGATGGCACTGGGTAAGGGAAACCGCACTGATTTGGCGGGTAGCTTGATGCGTCCGTTTGTGCTGTCTGGTTTAGTGGGTTTGATCTTTATCTTGATACAACCACTCATCTGGCAAGGCGCAATGTGGGTGATAGAGCCTGAAGCCAATGTAGCCGAGCACGCGCATATCTACTTCAGTATTTTGATTTATGGCGCGCCTTTCGTGTTGCTTAACTACACCATTATTGGTTGGTTAATGGGACAGGCGAAAGCCAAAGACGTTCTTTATACACAAGTGTTTGGTAATGTGTTGAACATTGTCTTGGATGCGGTGTTTGTACTTTATTTCGATTTGGGTGTCGCAGGTGTGGCTTACGCAAGTTTGATTGCACAAGTTACCACCTTTGCGATTGGTGTGACCTTGGTGATGAAGACCAGCAATATCTCGATCTCTGAGTTCTTGCAAGGCTCGAAGATGACCAAGAAAGACCTATCGACAATCATCTCTTCGAATACTGATCTATTGCTTCGCACCATTTGTATCTTGGTGTTCTTCAACATGATGGCGCGTACTGGCTCTAAACTGGGTACCGATGTTCTAGCGGCTAACGCGATCTTGATGCAGGTGACCTTCATTGTCAGCTATATGTTTGATGGTATTGCCAACGCATCGAGTGTGTTTGCAGGTAAGGCGGTAGGACAGAAGAACCCTTCAATGTTGGATCGAGTATTAAGGCTTAACTTCCAATGGACGGCAGGTTTCATTGCTGCGCTGACGCTTTTAACCCTGATATTCAAAGACATGATTGTTTTCTTGTTTACCGATATTCCAGCGCTGGTCACGCTGTACCAAGAGATGGCTCCGTGGTTAATTGTGTTCCCGCTAGTGGCTGGCTTTGGCTTAACGGTTTATGGCATTTTTACCGGAACGGGAACCACACGTCCGGTTAGAGACTCAAGCATCGCGACTTTGTTGGTATTTTTAGCGGTACAGGCATTCACCGTCGATATTTGGGGTAATCATGGTTTGTGGTTGGCGTTTACTCTGTTCTATCTTGGGCGTATTGCGTTCCTGTATCCGTTCATCGCACAAGTTAAGCAGAAGTGTTACCCAGTCAAAGATGCAGTACAGGGTGCCATTAACTAAGCTGTCTAATTGCCATCTTTAATACATTATTAGTATTTTATGAAAGCGCTTTACTATTTTTATACGATAAATTTGGTGAGCGCTTTTTTGTATGTAATGACTCACTATAAATGGTCAATAAAATTGTAAGTAAAACGCGATACAGTTCAATGTCCGCTTTTCATCGCCTCAGCTAAATGATAATGTTGTTATGTTATAACATCTATCTGTGAGTATCTGTGAGTATCTGCGTGAACGCCCCACTTTTGTCTGTTGACCACCTAACGATCAAAACCTCTTCGAGAACCCTTTTCCAAGATATCCACTTCGATGTTTATCGCGGTGAGCTGTTGGCGATCATGGGACCGTCAGGCATTGGTAAGTCGATGCTTTCTCGCGCTATTGCCGGGTTTCTGCCAGAGACGATTGAAGTTGAAGGTCATATTTCTCTATCTGGTGAAGCTGTGTGTGGTTTGCCTATGTTGCAAAGAACTGCCACACAGCGCCCCGCAGTTATCTTCCAAGATGCGCTTCAAGCTTTGAACCCTCTGGTTTCAATAGAAGGTCAACTCTGCCTTGCCTTGACGGGAACTCGCACTAAGCTTAAATCAAAAGAAAAAATTCAAATTACCGAGTTGCTGAATCAACTTGGTTTTCCTAATCCAGAAACCATCTTGCCGTTGTACCCGAGCCAAATTTCGGGTGGGCAACGCCAACGTGTGTGTATTGCGATTGGCTTGCTGAGTAACGCCGATATTATCATCGCCGATGAACCAACCAGTGCGTTAGATCCCGTGACAGAGCAAGAGATACTTAAGCTGATTCGACACAATGTTAAACAGCGTCAAATTGGTGGTTTACTCATCACCCATGACCTGCATAGCGCGTTGGCGTGTGACAAGCTGTTAGTCATCGATGATGGTGGTGTGGTGGCTTACGGTGCACCGAAACATGCACTTGAGTCGAGCTCTCACGCTTTCTGCTGTTCATTGAGAGACTTAATCGAATGAGCTCGACCTTATCACTAAACTCAGAAGCCTCGCCATTAATGCCAGTGACTGATTCAGAAACACAAACACCGATCGAGATTAAGTTCGACAATGTCGGAGTTCATTATTACTCAGTGCCAAGTTGGCTGGGTGGTAAGGCGTTCAAAGCGCTACAGAACATCGACCTCAATGTTGAAGACAAAAGCTTAGCCATTGTTGGCCGTTCTGGTGCCGGAAAATCGACACTGATTGAGCTGTTATTTGGCCTAAAATCACCGACTGTTGGCCGAATCAGCCTATTTGGCCATTCGCTGCCGATTCGCAATAGCAAAACGCAAGCAAGGGTGTGTCGCTTGATCCAGTTGGTACCACAAGAGCCCCACACTAGCCTCAACCCTTACTATACCGTTCGACAGATCTTAGCCGAACCTCTAAGTAACTTAGATGTTTCGGGTAATCATGAAGCCATCATTGAAGAGGCGCTTTCAGACGTTGGATTGCCTGCCAGTTTGCTCTTACTGAAACCTAATCAGCTTTCTACAGGTCAAGCTCAACGTGTGGCTATTGCTCGGGCTCTTGTCGTTAGACCCGCAGTGCTGGTGGCCGATGAACCTACTGCCAGCCTTGACCCAGTGAATCGCCAAAGGTTGTTGGACTTGGTTAATTCATTAAAAAAGAAGCGCGATATGCGCCTTATTTTGGTTACTCACGATTTAGGTGCCGCAAAAGCCCTTTGTGAAGAAATACTGGTACTCGACCATGGTGAAATGGTGGAGCACGGACCGACCGATCAAGTGATGAGTAAACCTGCTCATCCTGCGACTCAGATGCTGATCGAGTCTCAGCCTCTTTCGAAATCTACTTGTTAAACACAACCTTATTTATAAAAAAAATACAGCTACAGAGAAAAAATAATTATGCGTTTTAATTCAATCAAACTGGCTTGCACGCTTGCGTTGGCTCTGCCTTTGACGGGCTGTTTTGACTCTCAACCAGGGTCTAGCGATGCCGCAGTAAAATCTGAAATTCGAGTTGCGATGATGCAGCCACCAAGAACGGGCCTATCGCCACTTTCTGATGACGCGTTCAAACTATCACGTTGGAGCACGGCTGAAACGTTAGTCAACTTGAGCCCAACCTCAGAAGCAGAACCAATGCTAGCGACTGATTGGAAACATCTTGATCCACTGACTTGGCAGTTCACGATTCGCCAAGGCGTTAAATTCCACGATGGCTCTACATTAACAGCAGAATCCGTAGTGAACTCTTTGCAGAAAGCGCTTGAGGCTGCACCTAAGCCACGCATTCTAGATGGTGTCGATCTCGAAGTGAAAGCGATGGACAACTACCGCGTAGAGATCAAGACCAGCTTTGATGACCCTCTTCTACCAAGCCGTTTATCAAGCCCTCAATTAGCGATCCTAGCAGCAAGTGCTTATCAAGAAGATGGTCGTGTTAGCCCAATGGGTGCTGGTACGGGCCCGTTTGAGTTGACTGAAATTAACGGTACAACCAGCGCGAAGCTAAAACGTTTCGATGGCTACTGGGGTGAAAAAGCGCAAGTTGAATCTGTGATTGCAGAATACGTTCCTAATGGTTTTGCTCGTGCTGCAGCACTGAGAACCGGCACGGCTGACGTCGTTGAAGCGGTACCCGTTTCACAAATCGCGACCATTGATCCGAACCTACTTTATGAAGTGGCGATGCCTCGTACCAATACGCTTTACTTAAATAACAAGTCAGGCGTATTCAGCGATATTAACTTGCGTAAGGTAGCGGCGGCTGCGGTAGACCGTGAGCAAATCGTGAATACTGTTTATGAAAACCACGCGGACATCGCACAAGGCCTATTAGGTCCTGCACTTGCTTGGGCTGAGCCGATCCGACCTGAAGGTCAAGCAATCGACAAAACGCTAAAAGCAAACGGTGAAAGTATTGTTATCGGTACCTTTACCGACCGTGCAGAGCTTCCAGAAGTGGCAGCGCTACTGAAGCAACAACTTGAAGCGGCTGGTTTCAAGGTTGAGCTGGATATTCGTGAATACGCTCAGATCGAGAACGATGCGCTATCTGGTAAGTTCGACGCGTTTATCCTTTCTCGTGCAACGGTTCTAGATTCGGGTGACCCAGTGGCTTACATGATGAGCGACTTTGGTTGTAAGGGTTCATTCAACCTTGGCCAGTTCTGTTCTCAAGAGGTAGATAAAGCACTGAATCACGCTGACCTACAACCGCTAGGTGCGCTGCGTCAGCAAGCGATCATCGAAGCTGAACAAAAAATCCTTAACGATTTCGCGGCTATCCCGCTGCTTCACGAACGTGTGATTCAAGGTGAAAGTGAGCGTGTAAGCAATGTCGTTCGTGACCCAAGTGAACGTCGCTTGGTTGATCAAACGACACAAGTTAACCCGGCAACACAGGCTAACTAAATAAATGTTATCTGCTGAGACTCTGCGTCGAACTCTATTTATCTTGACGCCTTGGCTATCAAGAATCGCCTCACTGATTGTGGTGGTGATTCTTGTTGGTTTGATGCCTGACATTGCAGGCATCGATCCAAGCCAATCTATTCTGCGGGCTAGGGCGGGGCAACAACACCTGCTTACGCCTGAAGCTTTAGCGGCGGTACGCGCTGATCTTCAGCTTGACCGTTCAGCCATTGAGCGCCTGCTCGACTGGGTAGGAAGTGCTTTTTCAGGTGATCTAGGTGAATCATGGATTGATGGTTCTTCGGTTGCACTAGGTATTCAAAAAACAGCGTCTACATCTCTGTTTTTGATGTCTAGCGCACTTGTGATGACTTTCGCACTGTGCGGTGCAGGCTTACTTGCCACCTTGCGCAGTTGGAAGAAGGGCAAGCTGGGGCAGAGTTACAGCAGTTTAAGTACGGTATTAATATCCTTGCCAGAGTACGTGGTGGCCTCGGTATTAATACTGGTGTTCTCTATCTGGTTAGGTTGGCTGCCGCCGTATGGTTGGCAAAGTTGGCAAGACATATGGCTACCGAGTTTAGCGCTCGCATTGCCCGCCAGTGGCCTATTTAGTCGCCTACTTAGAGACAGTTTACAACGCGTTTTAAATGAACCTTGGGTGATCACTTGGCTCAGTGCCAACGTTCATTCCAATCAAATTATTCGCTTTGCGCTGAAAAGAGCGCTGAGCAGTCTGATCCCGCAAATCGCGATGATCGTGATTGGCTTAACTGGTGGCGCAGTCGCGGTTGAGCTTATCTTTTCGATTCCGGGTATCGGGCGCATGATTCTTGGTGCAGCCAAGGCGCAAGACTTACCAACGCTGCAAGGCGGCTTATTGGTGTTGCTGCTATTTTCAATTGCCGTGAGCAGCATGAGTTTGTTTGTTCAGCAATTGATTCTTGGCCATAGCCTGAAAAGCGGTAAGCTGATTAGTAGCCACTCTTCGTTTCGTTTTACACAAAGCCGCACCAAGCGTGCTGTTGCTTTTTCAATACTCTCATTCCTGATTTCAATCGTGGTTTGGGCTGCATTCCGAGACCCATACACTAGCCAATTCGCACGCTTGGCATCACCGAGTTGGCAAGCACCTTTGGGAGCCGATGGCATTGGGCGAGACCTGTTAGCGAGAATCGGTTCTGGTATGGTCGCGACCTTCCAAGCGGGTATCTTGGCAACCTTCTTGAGCTTGGTGACGGGCATCATCATGGGTTTCAACACCCGCTTTAGCCAAGGCCTTATCGAGATCACTAAGGGTATCCCATACATCATTGCAGGCTTGCTTGTTGCAGGCTTAACGGGGATGAATCCGAACAGCGCATTAATCGCGATTGTATTGGTGTCGTGGGCGCCGCTAGCTGCACACTGCTCAAGCTTGATCGTAGAAGCCAAGGCTCAACCTTATACACACCTCGCGCCACTATGGGGCACCAGTAAGCTTAGAATCTTCCGTTTCTACTTGCTTCCGTATGTGTTGCCACCGTTGTTAAGACACGCGATGTTGAGGCTACCGGTTATCACTCTAAGTCTGACCTCGCTGAGCTTCATCGGATTAGGGGCAAAGCCACCAACACCTGAATGGGGTTTGATGATCGCAGAGAACCTTCCATACATTGAGCGCGCGCCATTAGCAGTCATGGGGCCAATTGTTGGGCTGATCTTGTTGGGTGCAGCCATTAACTTGATGTTTGATGACTAACGTAAAGATCCGGTCGCTGAGGTTTCTAAATTGACGATCCGATTGGGTATTCGATTTAGCATTTATGTTGTAACCTTAGCCCTGCTTTTTAGAGACGCTTTTTGATCGGCTCGAAAGTTAAACAGGCCCTAGTTAAGTGTAAAGGATTCAACATGTATCTCGTTTTGTATTGCCACAATATTGGTATGACCGACTTTTCTTTCTTTGAGACGGAAGATTTCGATAAGGAAGATGGCTATATCGTGCGAGGCAAATGGCCGAACGAGAAAGCGTTCCGTGATTACTTAACCAAAGAGTTTGGTGACATGAACGAGTTCCAAGTGATCGACTTAATCGCCAAAGGCGCAGAAGCAGAACACTACTCGCCAGAAGAGTTGGTGCGCTTAGCTCAGTAGCCGCTAGCTCAGCAATATCTAGCTCGGTAATACGTTTTAAATCGAATAAACAAATGGCAGCCTGATTGGGCTGCCATTTTTCGTTTTAAGCTAGAGCACGTTGCTCGCAGTATGAGTGGATCTACTGCGCCACTTCGTCCACCAAGTACAAGATTGATTGATACGGAATGCCACTGTGGTGTGATAAACCGATCTCACAGGTTCGGCTGTTACTAAAGCCACGAGTGCAGTTGCTCGGCACTTGTTCCTTGAGTGGGTGTACCGCCGCCTCATTCAGCTCTGGTGTAGTGAAGCCTTTGTCACCTGCCCAACCACAACATTGAATATGCTCTGGAACAATCACCTCTTCGGTACACGCTTTAGCAAGGTTTAACATCGCGCCTTCTAAGCCCATTCGACGAGAGCTACACGTGACATGCAGCATCACGGTTTCTTGTAGCGGCTCAAGCGTCAGATGTTCAAGCAAATATTGATTCACAAACCCTGTTGGCTCTAACACCTCTAATGGCTTGGTGAACTGTTCAATACTGCGTTTAGCACATGGGCTGGTATCCATCAATATTGGGTATTCACCCTGACGACTGGCTTGCCATAGCACTTCTTCCAACTGCTGAGCCTTCGACTGTGCTAAGTCGGTCATTCCTTTGCTGTCGTAAGGCATACCACAGCATTGGTCATCTAGCTTCTTCGGTAGAATTACCTCGAATCCTGCCTTGTTGAGCAAAGACATGGTCACTTCAGTAAGAGGACGTTGGTCGCCCGCATCGCTTTGTTGCCCCATGGTTCGACTTGCACAGGAAGGGAGGTAAACCACCTTCTTATGATTGCTTGAAGATTCTGCCGTCACGGGTGATGAGACTAGCGTGTGACTATTGGATTGCGGCATCTCAGGCATCCAAACCGGCGTCGCGCCTTTGGTGATAGAGCGCAAGCCGTTAGTTAGCTTGCCGACAGTATTTGCGCCTAATACTTTGCTCGCTACTTGGTTGGTTTTGAGGCCAGCCTTGGTGAGTTTTGTAGTGGTCGAGAAATGATCCGCTGTCCACTTAGCGATTGGCGTAAATTTCTCGTACTTGGCAATACGAAGCTTTTTAATCAAATCACCGGTGTTGATTCCCACTGGACAACGTTCGGCACACAGGCCGGTTGCGGCGCAGGTATCAATGCCTTGGTATTCGAAGGTTTTCTCTAGTTCACTGGCTTCTATCTCTTCACCTGCTTCTCGGCGGCGTTGCAGTTCTCGGTACAACACAATACGTTGGCGAGGTGACAAGGTCAGTGTGCGAGACGGGCAAACAGGCTCACAGAATCCACACTCAATACAGCGGTCGACTAGATCATCGGCAGCAGGCATCGGCTTCAGGTCTGTGATGTGGGAGTTTGGATTGTCGTTGATGATAACGCCGGGGTTAAGCAGCCTTTCTGGGTCAAACAGCGCTTTGATCTGTTGCATCAAGGCATAGCCATCTTTGCCCCATTCCAATTCCACATAAGGTGCCATGTTTCGGCCCGTGCCGTGTTCCGCTTTCAGTGAACCTTGATACTTCACTGCAACTAGCTCGGCAACGTTATCCATGAAACCGCCGTAACGGTCGATCTCTTCTTGGCTGTCGAAGCCTTGGGTAAACACAAAATGAAGGTTGCCTTCGAGTGCATGGCCGAAAATGATCGCTTCGCTGTAGTCGTATTTATCGAACAACTCTTGCAGCTCTCGAATACCGTTAGCCAGGTTTTCAACAGGGAAAGCCACGTCTTCGATGATAACGGTTGTGCCAACTTCACGAACGGCCCCAACCGCAGGGAACATGCCTTTTCGAATGCCCCACAGGGTTGCAACAGTCTTTGGATCGGACGTAAAAGGGACCGATTCAACAATCGTGTAATCAGCCAATGCATCCAAAATTGATTTACATTGTAAATCTAAGTCCTGCTGGGAGCTGGCGTGTGATTCCACCAAAATAGCCGCCGCTTCTAAATCTAGGTTTGGCATAAACGCAGGCATACCCGGTTTATCCGCGACAGAACGTAGCGCCCTGCCATCCATTAACTCAACAGCAGCAACCGGAGTTTTAGATAGCGTAGTCACAGCTTTACTGGCTTGTTCTATGTCAGCAAACACCAACAGAGTCGAGGCTTTGTTTGGATGTTCGATAACCGTGTTATAGGTAATCTCAGCAATGAAACCTAGTGTGCCTTCTGAGCCAATCATCAGGTGTTTTATGATCTCAATTGGGTCGTGGTAATCGACCAATGCATTGAGCGCGTAGCCGGTGGTGTTTTTAAGACGGTACTTGTGGCGGATTCTGTCTGCCAGTTCTTGATTTGAGCTAGTCTGTCTGTGTAAATCAATAATGCCTTCAAACAACGTTTTGTGTGATTGCTTGAAAGCTTCAACGCTGGCGTTATCTGCCGTATCAAGCAGGGAACCATCACTCAATACGATTTTCATGCTCTCGACGGTGCGATAGGAGTTTTGCGCAGTACCACAACACATACCGCTGGCGTTGTTCGCGGCAATACCGCCAATTTTACAGGTGTTGATAGAGGCTGGGTCTGGGCCGATTTTACGTTGGAAAGGGGCGAGGTATTTGTTGGCATCAGCACCAATCACACCGGGCTGAAGAATGATTTGATTGCCGTTGTCGACAATTTCATGGCCACGCCAGTCGTCGGTCAGTGTGATGAGTACCGAGTCTGAAACCGCTTGCCCTGACAGGCTGGTGCCCGCGGCGCGAAAGGTAAAATGAATCCCCAGTTCGCGACAGCTTTGAATGGTAAATATGACTTCGTCTAAGTTTTTTAGCCTTAGAACCATTTTCGGTACCAAGCGATAGAAACTCGCATCGGTGCCGTAAGCCAAGCGCTTTGCCTCTTGCGTGACAATGCGTTCTGTTTCTATTCTTTGAGCCAGTATCGATTCAAGCTGCTGATAAGCTTTGGCGTCGATTACTCGCTCATGGGATGTGTTTGTCTCCATCTTTGCTTCCTTGTGCTTCTTATTTGGCACTGATTTGCTTTTTTGTTTTTTTATTTTATTTTCCAGTGCTTAAACGGTGTCACAACGGCAGTGGAATTGCTGTGACACCGATTGAACTTCGGTCTAAGTAGACCAAAGCATTACAGTGAATCAACGGACTTAATCTAGCCCCACCAAAGATTCACGGGTTAAGTCTTTGATTGTCTTGGCGCCAGTTAGAGTCATCGCAACGCGCATCTCTTTGTCGTACAGGTCGAGTAGGTTCTCAACGCCTGCTTGTCCTTGAGCCGCTAACGCGTAGACGAATGAGCGGCCAAGTAAGGTGCAATCTGCGCCCATCGCCATCATGCGCACTACATCTAAGCCAGTACGAATACCAGAGTCGACCAGAATCTTGGTGTCGCCTTTAACTGCATCAGCAATCGAAGGCAGCGCTTTGGCACTTGATAGAACGCCGTCAAGCTGACGACCGCCGTGGTTTGAAACTACGATACCGTCTGCGCCAAATCTCACGGCGTCTTTTGCATCTTCTTCATCAAGAATGCCTTTGATAACCATTGGGCCATCCCAGAAGTCACGGATCCACTCTAGGTCTTTCCATGAAATAGACGGGTCGAAGTTATCACCTAACCAACCGATGTAGTCTTCCAGTTTGGTTGGAGAACCTCGGTAAGTAGATATATTGCCAAGGTCGTGCGGTTTACCAAGTAGGCCAACATCAACTGCCCAGCTAGGATGACGCATAGATTGGAATACACGACGTATTGCTGCATTTGGGCCACTCATTCCTGAGTGCATGTCACGGTAGCGAGCGCCAGGTACCGGCATGTCTACAGTAAATACCAGAGTAGTTACGCCAGCCGCTTTTGCACGCTCCAGTACGTTCTTCATGAAGCCACGGTCTTTTAACACGTAAAGTTGGAACCACATTGGGCGTTCAATCTTAGGTGCAACTTCTTCAATCGGACATACCGACACGGTCGACATGGTAAAAGGGATGCCTTTGTTGTCGGCGGCTTTTGCTGCTTGTACTTCACCGCGTCTTGCGTACATACCCGTTAAACCAACAGGCGCCAGTGCGATTGGCATCGCTAGCTTCTCGCCAAATAGTTCGGTTTCCAAATTTAGGTCCGACATGTCGTTGAGTACGCGTTGTTTTAGCGCAATCTCAGCTAGGTCAGCCGTGTTGCGACGTAGGGTATGTTCTCCGTAAGAGCCACCATCAATGTAGTGGAAAAGAAACGGTGGTAATTTCGCTTTTGCTGCGGCGCGGTAATCAGTCGATGCGGATATGATCATAATTTCAGTCCTAAATTCTTGGGATGTTGCTCTTCTTTGAGAGCTTGGTTTGGGCTGCTTTAATTCGGGAAAATGGCGTTAATACCCATGGGTGTTGATGTGCTCTAGTATCCATCCCGGAACTCATCAACTGTCTTATTAGACGGTGTCGCTGTCGGGGAATTGAGTATTAACGCCAAGTGCTTTTGAACGACTTATGGTTTACATAAGTGCGTCGGTCATTTTGAATCCGTAGATAACCACTAGGCCGATGATGCCTGTCATCACCAAGTAGTAGAACGTTGGAATGATTGTCTTACGTAGTGTTGCGCCTTCACGTCCTAGTAAACCTACGGTCGCAGATGCCGCTACCACGTTGTGAATCGCAATCATGTTACCTGCTGCTGCACCAACGGCTTGTAGAGCAACAACCACCGCACTAGAGATAGTCAGAGTCTGCGCTACTTCGAATTGGAACTGGCTGAACATCATGTTTGAAACTGTGTTCGAACCTGCAATGAAGGCACCTAACGCACCAACCGTTGCACTCAATGCTGGGAATGCGCTACCAACGAGGTCAGCTGCGAAGTTTGCCGTGGTTACGGGCATACTTGCTAAATCTGCGCCGTTCACACCAGAGTTAATGAAGATACGAACCATTGGGATGGTGAACACCAACACAAAGCCTGCGCCAATCAGAGTCTTGCTCGATTCACCGAAGGCTTTAGCCAGTGGCGTTGCGCTGCGAGATTGCATGAGAACAGCAACCAGCGCGACGAAGACCAAGATACCGCCCGGTAGATACAGAGGCTGAATCGCAGTGCTCACACCGGTTTCACCAAGGATGTTGCTGAACGATAGGCTAACGCTCTTCAGTAGGCCTTTGAATTCAGGGCTCACGCGGCTCGCAACCAAGGTCACCGCTAGCAGCACGTATGGTGCCCATGCCATCGCCATGCTCATCTTCTTATGGCCTTGATTGTTGTCGTCAAGGTCGATTTTCAGAGAACCTAGCCATTCTGCAGGCCACTTGTCTTCGCTCTCAAAATCCCATTTTGATTTTGGTACGAGGAAGCCACGTTTTGCTGCAGTAACCACAATCGCAAGGCCAACCAAACCACCAATCAGTGATGGGAATTCAGCGCCTAGGAAAACACCTGTTAGTGCGTAAGGAATAGTGAAAGCAGCACCTGCGAACAGTGCGAACGGCAGGATATCTAAACCTTCAGTCCAGCTTTTGTTCTTACCGAAGAAGCGAGTCAGCATCATTGCCATCAATACAGGCATCATCACACCAACAGAAGCATGAATTAGCGCAACGCTTGACGTGATTTGTTGTAGATAAGCATCCCATGTTGAGCCATGAGCAATCAGGCTTTCACCGATGTTGTGCGTGTCCAATCCTTTGTTCACACCAACGATGATAGGTGTACCAACCGCGCCGAATGATACTGGCGTAGATTGGATCATCATGCCCATCAGTACCGCGGCCAGCGCAGGGAAGCCGATAGCAACCAGCAGTGGTGCAGCGATGGCAGCTGGTGTGCCGAAGCCAGATGCGCCCTCAATGAATGAACCAAAACACCAAGCAATGATGATTGCTTGAACACGACGGTCAGCGGATATATCAGTGAATCCGTTGCGGATGGTGGTGATAGCTCCGGTGTGTTTCAAAGTGTTTAATAAGAAGATGGCGCCGAACACAATCCAGAGAACCGACACTGTAATGCCGAAGCCTTGGAATACAGAAGCCAGCACGCGAGTGCCAGACATGTCCCAAGCAAGTAGGGCGATAGCAACGGTTAAGGCAAATGCCACAGGCATCGCTTTTTTTGCAGGCCAGTTAAGGCCAACCAGCAGAATCGCTGCAACAACTATTGGTGAAAATGCCAATAGGGCTAGTAGAGTTTCACTCATGGGTACTTCCTCGTACTGTTTTCAAACGTTCATGTTTGAAGTAAAGATCACGTTATGGTTTGTCATTATTTGAATCGCTTTGGCCTCTAAACGGGAACCTTCTTTAGGCGAATCTTGTAATTGGAATGACTGTTTTTGTAATTGTTTTGTTAATTTGGCGTGAATTTACCCCTTTATTTTTTATTGATATAGGGAAATAATGAAAATAATTAATTCCAAAATTGGCATAATCAGATGCGAGCAGACGATTTGATCCTGTTTTCACAGGTGGTAGAACTAGGCAGCTTCAGTAAGGTGGCAGAGCAAAATAACCTTACAAATTCGGTAGTTAGTAAAAGAATTGCGCGTTTAGAGGAAGAGATTGGCGTGCAATTATTATATCGAACCACGCGTAAATTGACCTTGACTGAGGCGGGCAAGGCAATGTTACACGGGGCCAAAAATGTGAAGCAGGCAGCTCAAGAGGCTATGGACGCAGTTTCAGGCTTTGGTGAAAATGTCAGTGGTCATATCAAAATGTCAGTGCCTACTATCTCCGGAGATTTGATTCTCGCAGACGCTGTGGCCGAGTTTTGTAATATGCACCCAGGTTTAACGGTCGATATGTCTCTTAACAATCGATTTGTTGATTTGGTTGAAGATGGTCTCGACTTGGTCATTCGAACCGGTTACTTGGAAGACTCCAGCCTTATTGCCCGTCATATATTGGATTCACAATGGGTGGTGTGTGCCTCGCCATCTTATATCGCTAAGAACGGTAAGCCGATGCAGCCCAAGGATTTGGTTGAGCACAATTGCTTGCAATACGCCTATCAAACAACGGGTGCTAGCGAATGGCAGTTTCTGCATAGTAAAGATGGCTGTACCGACAATGACAAATATATCGTGCGTGTTGCGGGCTCTTTTTCGACTGACAATGCGACCGCGTTAAGAAAAGCGGCGCTGGGTGGGCATGGTGTGGCGTACGTACCACGTTGTCTGGTTTATCACGACATTCGCAATGGTCAGCTGGTGGATATCTTCCCTGATTTGGTAGGCAAAAAGTTGGGAATTTATGCGGTGTACCCTTTTACTCGCCAGCCACCAAACAAGATTAAGTTATTGATTGAACATATCAGAACGCGCTACTTGACGATTTCTCACTATTTTTAATAAGGATCACGATGAGCTATTTAAAAGAGTATCCATATCCAATCACCAATAAACAGATCGTCAGCGATGACTACTTTGGTCAGATAATCGAAGACCCATATCGTTGGCTAGAAGACGACAGAAGTGACGAGACCGCGAAGTGGGTGGCGAGTCAAAACGCAATCACGTTTGATTACCTCGCTCAAATCCCGTATCGCGCGGAACTGAGAGAGCGACTGGCAAAAGCACAAGACTACAAAAAGAGCTCGCAGCCGTTTGTGCGAGGTGATTATACCTATTTCTATAAGAATGATGGTCTGCAGAACCACAGTATTCTCTATCGTCAGAAAGAGGGGCAACAGGTTGAAGTCTTCCTAGATCCGAATACCTTCTCGGAAGACGGCACCACATCATTGGGCTCAGTTTCGTTCTCGAAAGATTACAGCTTAGTGGCATACAGCATCTCTGAAGGTGGTAGCGACTGGCGTAAGATCTTCGTGATTGATACCGAGACTAAACAGCAGCTTGAAGCCGAAATCACTGACGCCAAATTTACTGGTATTTCTTGGTTGGGTAATCGCGGCTTTTATTACTCTAGTTACGACAAGCCAGACGGCAGTGAACTCTCTGCTCGTACTGAGCAACACAAGCTGTACTTCCATGAGTTGGGTACAGAGCAAGCTAGCGACAAAGTTATCTTTGGTGAGAACAACGCTGAGCAGCACCGCTATGTATCAGGCTATACCACCGAAGACGACTGTTACTTGATCATTCTAGGGCGAGAGTCGACATCGGGTAATAGACTGTTCTATATCGATTTAAACTCACCAGAACAACAGCTGAACACGCTGATTGATCATGTGGATAGCGACATTTATCTCATCGATAACCAAGATGAGACCTTCATTCTATATACGAATCTTGATGCGCCTAATGGCAAGGTGGTGAGCTTTGGTACTCGCGATGGGAAATGGCTCGAAATCATCCCTGAAAAGCCACAGCCATTGGATATCAGCACGGGTGGTGGCCACTTGTTTGCTCACTACATGGTGGATGTGGTGTCTAAGATTGAGCAGTTGGATTACCAAGGTAACCTAGTTCGTGAAATTCATTTGCCTGGGCTGGGAACGGCCAGTGGCTTAGGTGGAAAAAACGAGCAAACTCAGCTTTATTACACCTTTACCAACTATGTAACGCCGCCAACGATTTTCTCTTTTGATATTGAGTCGGGCAGTTCAGAAGTTTATCAGCGCTCTGAGTCACCGTTTGAATCGGATAAGTTTGAGTCTAAACAGGTCTTTTATACCTCAAAAGATGGCACTCAGGTTCCGATGCTTATCTCTTATAAGAAGGGACTAAAACTGGACGGTAATAACCCAACCATGTTGTACGCCTATGGCGGCTTTAATGTCAGCCTAACGCCTTCTTTCTCGGGGACGGTGGGCAGTTGGTTGGAATTAGGTGGCGTGTACGCAGTTCCTAACCTGAGAGGCGGCGGTGAGTACGGTAAGGCGTGGCATAAAGCGGGTACTCAGCAGCAAAAGCAGAATGTCTTTGACGACTTCATTGCTGCTGCCGAGTTCTTAATTGAAGAAAACTACACCAGTAGCGATAAGTTGGCGATTCGCGGCGGTTCTAACGGAGGCTTGCTGGTAGGAGCTTGTATGACACAAAAGCCTGAGCTGTTCCAAGTGGCTCTGCCTGCTGTTGGGGTGTTGGACATGTTGCGTTACCACACATTCACGTCTGGCGAAGGGTGGGCGTACGACTATGGCACATCCGCGCAGAACAGAGAGATGTTCGAATATCTGCTTGGCTATTCTCCGGTTCATAATGTGGTGCGTGGCACGGATTATCCAGCAACATTGGTGACGACCGCTGATCACGATGACCGCGTAGTACCGGCTCACTCTTATAAGTTCATCTCAGAGCTGCAAGATAAGCATGAAGGTAGTGCGCCCGTGATGATTCGTATTGATGTTAATGCGGGCCATGGCGCCGGAATGCCGCTCAGCAAAGCGATCGATCTCACCGCCGATATCTACGCATTTACTCTGTTCAATATGGGGGTTGCGTCTCTAGATTCACTTTAACGAATGCTTGATTCTAGATAACTGGGTATTTTACTCAGACCAAGAAGCCTCAAAATCTACCTTAGATTTTGAGGCTTTTCATATATATGAAAACCAATCAAAACTGCGTCATATTTCCTTCACTTTCACACACTGTTTTCCGTGATAGCCGCCACCAATACTGATGAAATGAAAGCGATTTCAAGCTGATATCTCACGCAATATCAACCGTAACCTGTTGATCTTAAATCAGTAGTTTTCGTCATGGATATTCTAAAAGTTTCATGGCATTTAGGCTGATTTATCAGTGTGAACAGCAACCAACTTTTCAACGCTTTCATTGCTTAATATTTCCCTGTTCGATGAAAACTCAAAAAAATAATAGGGAATTACAATGCAAAAATTTAAGCTTTTGCCAATAACAGTCGCAGTGGCGGCCTCGCTTGCTTCACTCTCTTCTTTTGCTGCAGAAACGGATCTTGCTGCTCTCGAGCAACGAATCCAAGAGTTGGAATCTCAAGTTGGGGACATCAAGTATGTTGATGATCAGCAACAAGCGGTTCTAACTTCAGAAACAACTGTGCCAGACGGTATCGTCTTCTCTGGTTACGCTCGTTACGGCGCTCACTACAAAAGTGGTGATGAGCGCTACGTAGACATCGGTACAACAGGTCGCTCAGTTGGTCGTTTAGGTAACGAAGCCAATGGTGGTGAAGTTCAGTTAGCTAAGCTTTTCCAAGCTGACAACGGTGCTATCTGGGACATCGTATTCATGGCTGATCACTGGGAAGCAGACGCATGGGCTGATGACGGTGGCCTGAGCATGAAAAAAATGTACGCTGGTGTAACCAATGTATTTGAAAGCCAGCCTGAGCTTTACATGTGGGCTGGTCGTGACTTCCATCAACGTCCGCAACAAGGTTTGAACGATTACTTCTGGATGACACACGATGGTCAAGGCGCTGGCTTTAACAACCTAGATTTTGGTGGTGCCAAGCTAGACATGGGCTTTGTTGGCCAAGTGAAAGGCGGCCTAGTGAACGACAATGGTCGATACGCTGTAACCGCGAAACTACACAGCATTGATGCAGGTATTGGTAACCTAGATTTCTACGCGAACTACGGTTTTGCATCTAGCGAAGCGGATACGTCTACGACGACTGAGTACGTATACGATCCAGTGACAGATTCAATGCAGCCTGTCGTGACTCAAGGACAAAAAGTCAGTGATGAAACGGCATACCTAGTAGGTGCAACATTAGGCTTGGGTGAGTCTAACAAGTTAGTTGTTAAGTACGGTGACGGTGCAGATTCATCGGTATATGACCTTAAAGGTGATTACCAGACTTTGTATGCAAGTGTTGAGGGTAGCTACGCGGCATCTGAACAGTTCATCATTGATTACTTAGTGTCTTACAAAGACAATTCTGGCTCAGACTTAGATCGTGAGAATACTGAATACGCGGGTATCGTTCGTCCACAGTACCAATGGGATGATGTTCACTCCACATGGTTAGAAGCTGGCTACGGCATGGTTGATTACGATGACGACGGTGAAGAGAACGCGTGGAAAGTAACGCTGTCTCAAAACGTTTCTCTAGGTGGCTTACCTTGGAGTCGTCCAATGCTTCGCTTCTATACAACCGTGGGTGATGTAGAAACGAAAGGCAACACAGTGAAGACAACCAATGTTGATACATTGTCGTTCGGCGCAATGTTTGAAGCTTGGTGGTAATCACAGGTATAGAAAGCACTGCTCTTTGAATTTGGCATATTTTCAAGGAGCCATGCTTTCAAATATCTATGCTTTTTAAGAGCACGTAATACTGTCCATTTTAGCCCTAAAGGCAGATTGATTAGGGCACGTTTCAATTAACTCCATTCTTGGGCACATTTTTGTGCCCTTTTTTTCGCCACTAGATCAAGGAATAACGATGAGACTTTCTTCCATTGTGTCTCGAGTTTATTTAGGTTTCTTCACGCTGATAGTAATCATGCTGGGTAGCGCATGGTTGAGTATTAGCAGTAACAAGAACATAACCACACACATCGAAACCATAACTCAACAAGCCACCCCTTTAATGCTCCAATCCTCCACGCTCACTATTCGTTTTTTGGACATTAATCGCAGCACTACTCCCTATTTATCCGCCAATTACATTGATGAACTCGAACCACTAAAACAAACCGTCGTGAGTAACATCGAGCATTATCAGCAGCAGTTAAATTGGTTTGATGGGAAAGCTGAATCGGGCTCACCACTTGAACCCATACTCCAAAATATTGAAGAGACGGGCGTTGCCACCATCAATAAGGTAGAGCAGTCCTTGAACTTATACGTCTCTTATTTGGATAGTAAAGATCTCGGTTCGATGGAGCAGGAACAATTTCAATCTGTGGTAAGACAACTCAATAACACCTTGGTTAATCAATTGGCGAGTACGAGCTCGGGTAACACGCAAAAAGCGGTAGAAGCCTTGTTGGTTCAATTGAGCTTGATTGCGGCAGAAGCGAATGAAGCTTTCTCTCTGCAAACGTCATCGGAAGTTCGTGGTGTTGAGCGTCGTCTACAAAGTCGTAAAGAGCGATTCGAACAAGCTATATCAGACTTGGATAATCTGGACTCGTCTTTGCTACGCCGCAGTAAACAGTCTTTATCACTGCTCGCTTCACATGTATTTTCAGCGCAAGGATCTGTGTCAACTCATATGGAAACCGTAAAGTTAAATGAGGCTATCGCACAGCAGAGAGTGGAGGTCGAACAACTCATAGATGTGCAATTAATTCATTTCGATGAGCTTTCCATGTACGCGGAAGATACGGCTAAACGTTTATATCACGAGTCGATGGACTTCTCTCACCAAGCACTCTTGATGCAGGCCATCATTGCTATTGGGTCGGTTTTTATTGCGCTGCTAATCGGGCTGAACATCGCTAAAGGGATTCGTAAGCCAAGTAAATTACTGCAAAGTGCACTAGACCAAGTCGCCAAAAAAGACTTGAGCGTGATGGTTCAGTATAAAGCCAATAATGAATTTGGTTTGGTGAGCGATAAAGTCAATTTGGTGATCAGTCACCTAACCCAAATGATTGACAACATGCGCCACTCCTCAACACGTTTGAAGGAAGCTTCCCTTGAGAACCAAAGCACCAGTCGTTCTTTGAGTGAGGCGATGCAAGAACAAACCAATCAAACGGTGATGGTAGCGACAGCGATGGAGCAAATTGAGTGCTCAGTGACGGAAATTACTCAGGCGGCCAACCAAACTCTAACGCTAGTGACCGACGCGGTATCCAGTTCCAGTGATGGGCAAAAGACCATGGATAAAAGCGTCGAATTGATGGGCAGCTTAGAAAATAAGCTGGCGGAATCAACGGCGACCATTGGTCAGCTTGAAAGTGAAAGCGCCAGTATTGGGTCCATTCTGGATGTGATATCTGGGATCTCTGAGCAAACCAATTTACTGGCGTTGAATGCGGCAATAGAAGCCGCGCGAGCTGGAGAGCAAGGGCGTGGTTTCTCTGTGGTTGCGGATGAGGTTCGCGTGTTAGCGGCCAAAACTAATGCTTCTACGCAAGAGATACACAACAAGATCGAGCAGTTGCAAACTAGCTCTAAACTGGCGGTTGAACAGATCAATCAGTGCGTGGTGGGTATGGTTAAATGCGTAGAACAAACCGGCGAAGTTAATCACTCGATATCGACGGTGTCTGATCTTCTGAACGAAGTAGAGCAACGAAGTCATCAAATTGCGACCGTGACGACAGAGCATCAAGTCGTTGCCTCTCAAGTCACTCAAAATATCAGCCAGATACACACCTTGGCTGAAGATAACTCGCAACGTTCCCAAGTGCTTTTTTCCCACGGTCAACAGCTTGAAACCATGTCGCAACAGCAATTCTCACTAACTCAAGAGTTTAAGCTCGCCGATCAATCAGAAAATACGGTTTAGAGGAGACTCTACGCTCTTCCATGCCCAGTTTTTGCTGGGCATTTTTGTGTCGGGTTAACGGAGCACTAATGTGAGTGTTCATGAGATGAAATGTTCTCATACAATTTAGAAAGGCCATTGAAATAACAAGGTCACTTTCCCCGTGTATATTGCCGTCAGCTGCGGATTCATCATCAAATGACGTTTTCAAAAAATGGATTTAGGCGGACTTGTTTGATCTGACGAACAAGTAACCGAGCGCCATCTTGATAATATGAACAATAATCCCATGAAACAGTTTCATGGTGTGAAGGTAATCTGTAAGCGCTTTCATGATTTCCACAACTGGCCTTTTTACCTCCAACTTTAGTGTGATGACACTCACTTCAACCAAGACGCCTTTCTTTAATAATCGTTTTGTAAGCGGTTACAAGCTAATGAAGTATCGAGGTTCGAGTGGCAACAATTAAACACGTATCAGAACATGCAGGTGTGTCTCAGGCGACAGTGTCTAGAGTGATCAACGGCACTAGTAGAGTGAGTCATGACAAGAAATTAAAGGTTGAAAAAGCGATCAAAGAATTGGGTTATCGCCCGAACTCTATCGCTCAAGCCTTGGCTTCAAGTCGTACCGGAAGTGTGGGTGTTGTTGTTCCAGAACTTGGCGGCTCTTTCTATTCAGGCATTTTGCATTGCATAGAAGAAAACCTACGCCGCTTTGGTTACCACGCTGTGGTTACAGCGGGTTCGAACACCGAGCAAGGGCAGCGAGAGTCGGTGGAGTTTCTGTTGGGGCGTCGTGTTGATGCTTTGATTCTTCATACTCAACTGCTCAGTGATGATTATTTAATTGAATTGGAAGAACAGGGGACCCCTGTGGTTTTAATTAACCGCTTCATCCCAGAAATGGCGATGAGTTGCATTGATATTGATAACGAAGTCGGGGGGCTACTCGCTACTCAATATCTTTTGCAAAAGGGACATACAGATATCGCGTGTATTACCGGGCCTTTAGATAAAGCAGATGCTAGGGGGCGTTTGCAGGGGTATCGAAAGGCCTTGGAAGAAGCGGGTGTGCCATACGATGAAGCATTAGTCTCGGAAGCGGGCTTTACTGAAGAGACGGGCATCAGTGCTATGAAGAAGCTGATTAATCGTAAGTGTCATTTCACAGCAGTATTTGCTTCGAATGACCACATGGCATTTGGCGCCTTCGAGGTGTTGCATCAAGAGGGGCTGTCTGTTCCTAAAGATGTATCACTGGTGGGCTTCGATAACACCATCTTCGCGCGCTATCTGACCCCTAGTTTGACCACCATTAATTTCCCTATTGAAGAGATGAGCGTTGAAGCAGTACAGCTCACTCTACAGAAGCTAAAAAAAATAAAACATGACGTGAACTTTAAATTGCTGCCGACGTTGGTCACTAGAAACTCGGTATCGGATTTACCAGTTACCCTATAAAAATATTAAGGATAGAACATGAAATTTAAGACCTTAGCGCTTTCATGCGCGGTTGCTTTAGGATTAGGTACAACAGCTGCAAATGCAGCAGACAAAGAAATTCGTTTCGACGGTTTCCCTGATTTCGATAGCAGCCTGAAGGTATTACTGCCTGATTTCGAAAAGGAAACAGGGATTAAAGTTGATTACCTTATGAATAACCACGGTGACCACCACACGAAACTAACCACTAACCTAGCAACGGGCTCAGGTGCGGGTGACGTGATTGTTGTGGACGTTGAGAAAATCGGTCCATTCGTTGGTTCTGGCGGCCTAGTTAACCTGTCTGAAAACTACGGTGCAGATAAATACGAAGAACGATTCGCACCTTACGCTTGGGCACAAGGAAAAGGCGCTGACGGCGACATGTACGGGATTCCTGTCGACCTGGGCCCAGGTGTTATGTACTACCGCACCGATGTGTTTGAAAAAGCGGGCATCAATGTAGAAGACGCAATCAAAGATTGGGATTCATACATCGCTGCGGGTGAAAAACTGAAAGAGCAAAACGTACAACTTATCGCTTCAGCAGCCGACGTGGCACAAGCAATCATCTTCACAACGGTTCCTGAAGGCGAAGGTCTTTACTTCGATAAAGATGGCAACCCAGTTGTGACATCTGAGCGTTTTGTTCACGCTTTTGAAGTAGCAAAAGAGATTCGCGACAAAGGCTTAGACGGCCGCATTTTGGCTTGGTCTAACGAATGGTACGAGGGCTTCCGCAACGGCACATTTGCAACTCAACTTTCTGGCGCTTGGCTACTTGGTCACCTAAACAACTGGATCGCTCCTGAAACCAAAGGTAAGTGGGCAGTAGAAAACCTACCTGATGGCATTTACGGCAGCTGGGGTGGTTCGTTCCTATCGATTCCAACTCAATCTGACAACCCAGATGAAGCATGGGCACTTATTGAATACATGACGACGGATCGTGATGTTCAACTTAAGCACTTCGAAACGATTGCGGCTTTCCCAGCGAACGTAACGACATATGACGATGAGCTTTTTCAAGAAGAGATGGAATTCCTAGGTGGACAGAAAGCACGTCTACTATTTGCTGAAGTGGCACAGAACATCAAGCCAGTATCTCCAGCTCAAGGCGACCACGTAGCACGCTCTATAATTTTAGAGAACGCATTGATGGAAGTGCTTGATGAAGGTAAGGACATCGAGACTGCATTGAAAGAGGCAGAGCGTCTAATCAAGCGTCGTACGCGTAATCTTTAATTTGTTATTACTTTGAGTAAGTGAGGAAGCGTGGATAACGCGCTTCCTTTTTTAAGAGGTCGTTACTATGAATCATACAGCGAGCACAACGATAGAACCTGCGGACAAAAGCCTTTTTTCTCGTCTAAATCTGAAAGCGCTTACACCGTATGGATTCCTTCTGCCGTTTCTGATCATTTTTTCTGTATTTGGGATCTTCCCGCTGTTGTTCTCTGTTTATCTGTCGTTCCACGAATGGAATCCAGTACAGGGCATGGATGCAATGGAGTTCGTTGGTTTTGAGAACTATCACATTGCCTTGACTGACCCATGGCTATGGCGTTCATTAAAGAACACATTGTGGCTAGCAATTACATCGGGTGTTGCTCAGCACTTAGTCGCTATTCCAGTGGCTTACATGTTGGTTTCAATGGGTGACCGTATGCGTCACTGGCTAACATCGGCGTACTTCCTACCGTTCATCACATCAACGGTCGCAGCATCACTGATTTTCTTCAACATGTACTCTCCTAACTCAGGAATTATCAACCAAACGTTAATGGCATTGGCCGATAGCACGCTGTTTGGTTGGGCATTTGCTTGGGTTAACGATTTTCAACCAATCCGCTGGTTAGACGATGCCACTATGGTGAAGCCGTCTATTGCGATCATGGTTTTCTGGAAATACACCGGTTTTAATATCGTCCTTTACACCACTGGTTTAATGACGATTCCTAAAGACATTTTAGAAGCTGCACGTATGGATGGTGCGAATGCCTTCCGCCGCTTCTGGAACATCTCACTACCAATGATTCGTCCATTCATCTTCTTTGCAATCACCATGACCATCATCGGTAACCTGCAAATGTTTGAAGAACCGTTCGTTCTAACGCGTGGTACAGGTGGTACGGGTCAATCTGGTTTAACTATCTCTATGTACCTCTACAAAGTGGGTTGGGAATGGTTAGAAATGGGCACAGCGTCAGCAATTTCATGGCTTCTGTTTGCACTGATCGCGTCTTGTACTTTGGTTCAATTTTTATTCTTCGGTAAGAAAGGCTTAGGGGAACATTAAGATGTCGACATCAATTAAGACAAATACCTCACCATTAAGTGGCCTAATGCCAAGCGAACGCACCATGTACATCATGACTAAGATCTTGATGGTCATGCTCGGCATATTACTGATTGTTTCCGCAATCATTACGGTGTTCCCGTTTGTGTGGTCAGCACTGCTTTCAACACGTGACCGCTCGGAGATCTTCGGCTCGGGCATCAGCTTTGCGATTGGCGACAGCCTAATGGTGAACTACGCAAAACTGCTAGAAATCATGCCGTTTTGGAAAGCGATGTTTAACTCGATTTACGTGGCTTTCTTGGGCACAACCATCTCGCTGCTGTTTTGTAGCATGGGTGGTTACGCGTTTGCTGTGTTTAAGTTTCGCGGTAAGAACGTGTTGTTTGGCATGTTGGTTGGCTCAATGGCGATTCCGCCAGTGCTTAGCCTGATCCCTTACTTCATGATCGTGAAATTCTTAGGCTTGTTGGATAACCACATGGCGGTATGGCTACCGTTCACAACCACGCCGTTTGGTATCTTCTTGATGCGTCAGCACGTGATTGCATCGATTCCTAAAGAGCTGTTAGAAGCAGCGAAGTTGGATGGTGCAGGTGAGTTCAGAACGTACTGGAGTGTGGTACTGCCACTGATGAAGCCAGCATTAGCAACACTTGCTATCGTGCAGTTCGTCTTCTTCTGGAATATGTTTATGCAGCCTCTTGTGGTGCTAAACAACCCAGATAACTATGTTATTACGCAAGCACTTCGAAGTGTTCAAGGTATTCCGAATACGCCATGGGGCGCGGTAATGCTAGGTACCACAATTTCTATTTTACCGCTCGTGATTACTTACTTGTTCGCATCGAAACAGATGATCAGTGGTTTAACGTCCGGCGCAGTCAAAGGTTAGGTTTAAGGGTTATAACAATGAATAAATATCAACTTCCAAGTGATTCAAAGTTACGCAGTAAGGAATTTGTATTCGGTGTCGCGACATCTTCATACCAAATTGAAGGCGGCGTTGAAGAGGGCGGTCGTACACCGTCTATCTGGGACACTTTCTGTAAGACGCCGGGCAAGGTCGATAACGGCGACAGTGGTGATGTGGCGTGTGACCACTACCACTTATGGCAACAAGATATCGAGATGATTCAAGGCTTAGGCGTTGATGCTTACCGTCTCTCTATTGCATGGCCGCGCATCCTGCCACAAGACGGTGTCGTGAATCAGCAAGGCCTAGAGTTTTACGAGCAGATCATCGATGAATGTCATGCTCGTGGCATGAAAGTGTATGTGACTTTGTACCACTGGGATCTTCCGCAATACCTTGAAGACAAGGGCGGCTGGTTAAACCGAGAAACGTCTTACAAATTCGCAGAATACGCAGAAGTGGTGAGTAAATACTTTGGTGACAATATCGATGTGTACACCACGCTGAATGAACCGTTTGTGTCTGCATTCCTAGGCTACCGCTGGGGCGAGCATGCGCCAGGCATCAAGGGTGAGAAAGAGGGCTACCTAGCGTCTCACCACTTAATGCTGGCACACGGTTTGGCAATGCCGATTCTTCGTAAGAACGCGCCTCATGCTAAGCATGGTGTGGTATTTAACGCGACTCCGGCTTACCCACTGACACCGCAAGATCAAGGCGCTGCAGACTACTGTGAAGCAGAGAACTACCACTGGTTCATCGACCCTGTACTGAAAGGTGAATACCCACAGCTAGTTGTCGAGCGCCAAGCGATGAACATGCCGATGATTCTAGAAGGCGATCTAGACATCATCAGTGCACCAGTTGATTACATCGGTATCAATTACTACACACGCAATGTCGCTCGCTTCAACGAGAACGGCGACATTGAATCAGTAAAACAGACTGACGCTGAACACACTTACATCGGCTGGGAGATCAACCCACAAGGTTTAACCGACTTATTGGTAAGACTGGATGCTCGTTACGAAAATATGCCGCCTATCTACATTACAGAGAATGGTGCAGCAGGTAACGACGAGCGTGTTAACGGACAAGTGATGGATGACCAACGTGTTCGTTACTTCCAAGGCCACATCGAAGCGGTGCACAACGCAGTTGAAGCGGGTGTGAAAGTCGATGGCTACTTTGCGTGGAGTCTGATGGATAACTTTGAGTGGGCATTCGGCTACTGCCAACGCTTTGGCATCGTCCATGTTGATTACACCACCCAAGAAAGAACACTGAAACAGAGCGCGATTGCGTACCGAAACATGCTTCTAGAGCGCGCTGAGGAGAACAGATAATGGCTAAAGTAGAATTTAAGAACATCAAAAAATCATTCGGTGATGTTGAAGTCGTCAAAGAGTTTGATTTTACGGTTGAAGACGGTGAGTTCGTGGTTTTCCTTGGCCCATCTGGCTGTGGTAAATCGACAACGCTACGCATGCTAGCTGGCCTTGAAAGCATCAGTTCTGGTGACATTGTAGTTGGCGGCAAGCTGATGAATAAAGTCGACGCGAAAGACCGTGATTTAGCGATGGTATTCCAAAGCTACGCACTGTATCCGCACATGACGGTATACGAGAACATCGCATTTGCTCTTAAACTGAAGGGCATGCCAAAAGCAGAAATCGACGTAGAAGTGCTAAAAGCGGCGAAAATGCTAGAGCTTGATCCGCTACTGAACCGTAAGCCAAAAGAGCTTTCTGGTGGTCAGCGTCAGCGTGTAGCAATGGGCCGCGCAATGGTTCGTACGCCGAAGGTTTTCTTGTTTGATGAGCCGCTATCTAACCTCGATGCCAAACTGCGTGGCGTGATGCGTGAAGAGATCAAATACTTACACCGCGAGCTTAAAACCACCACGATCTACGTGACCCACGATCAAATCGAAGCGATGACATTGGCGGATCGCATCGTGATCTTGAAAGATGGTTATGTTGCTCAAGTTGGTACGCCAACGGAAGTGTTCCAACGCCCGGCTAACAAGTTTGTCGCGCAATTCATTGGTAACCCATCAATGAACATGTTGGAAGCCAAACTGATTGAAAAAGAAGGCGAATACTTTGTTGAACTTGGCGATGTTCATATCCCACTGCCAGATCGCTTTAAGTCTCTGGCCTCTAAAAACTTAGCGCTTCACTTTGGTGTTCGTCCAACAGATATCCACCTTCGTGCTGAGCAAGTCGACCACGATCGCGTACTGCCATTCCCTGTGAAAATTAAAGACAAGGAACTACTTGGCGCGAGCATTCTTCTGAAAACAGAAATTGGTGGTCAACCGCTGATGGTTGAAACCCAAGCCGCTGAAGTGGATGTGAAAGAGTTGACACTTTACTTGGACTTGGATGCTTTCCACCTGTTTGACGCACTGAGTGAGAACTCGCTAGCGAGCTAGTCAATTACAAGCTAGCCAGTCAATTTAATTCAGCCATTGAGCTGACACCAACTAACTTACGACAAATTGTTTTGGCTCCTCCTGATTTGGGAGGGGCTAGGGATAGTGATGATGAAATTCGGATATTTTGACGATAAAAACAAAGAATACGTAGCAACCACACCGTGCACACCGATCAAATGGTGTAACTATGTCGGCACATTAGATTTCGGTGGCATTGTTGATAGCAACGGCGGTGTGCTGTTGTGTAAGGGCGATCCGGCACTCAACCGTATCACTAAGTACATTGCACAACTGCCAAACTCTGATTTTAAAGGCTCGACCCTTTACCTAAAAGTGCGTGATGAAGCGGGCAACGTAGAGGTGTTCTCACCTTTTTACACGCCGACTCTGAAGCCGCTTGATCAGTTTGAAAACCACACCGGTTTGTCTTACACCACTATCATTACAGAAGCCTTTGGTGTGCGTTGTGAAGCGACCTTCTTTGTACCAAAAGCTGACCAAGTGCTGCTACAAGACATCAAGGTCACCAACATTTCAGACAAAGCGCTGCATGTTGATGTGGTGCCTGTGTATGAATTCACGCACTTCGATGCACTTAAGCAGCTATTGAATGCGGATTGGGTTCCACAGACCATGACGCTTAAAGCGCACCAACAAGAATCGGGCCATACCGTGCTTGAGCAGTATGCTTTCATGAAGCGTGACTATGCAGTAAACCTGATGACAGCGGATCGCCCTGCGACGTCGTTTGATGGTGATCGCCAATCGTTCTTAGGCAATTTGGGTTACGGTACATGGGCAGCGCCAGAAGCACTAAACAATGATGAATTAGGCAACACCGAGTGTTTGCGTGGCGACAACATTGGTGCACTTAACCTTCGCCTTGGTTGGTTATCTCCGGAGCAGACAGAACGCACTGTTGTACAAATCGCACAAGAACAGAGTCTAGAAGTAGCATTGCCTCTATTAGCTAAATATCGCGACCACCAAGTGGTTGACTCGGCTTTCGCTGAACTGGCTGAACACTGGGATGGCTACCTACAAGCGGTTCAGGTTGAAACGCCAGATCCGGCAATGAACTCGATGCTTAACGTACATAACCCACGTCAATGCCACACAACCAAAAACTGGTCTCGTTACCTGTCTCTGTACCAGCTTGGCTATGGTGCTCGAGGTATCGGTTTCCGTGATTCTTCGCAAGATACTTTAGGCGTAATTACTCACATGCCGGAAGAGGCGCGTGAGTTTATCGAGCGTCTGTTGTCTGTGCAAAACACCAACGGTTCTGCGATGCACCAGTTCTTCCCATCAACCATGGAAGCGAACGCGGGTGACTCTCGTGAAGAAGAAGATCGCCCTGATTACTACGGTGATGATCACCTGTGGATCATCTACGCGGTGACTCAATATGTGAAAGAAACGGGCAATGCAGACTTCTTGAATAAAGAGATCCCGTTCTATCAAAAAGACAAAGCGGGTAACCCAGTTGAAACGGGAACGGTTTGGGATCACCTATGCCGCGCGATTGAATTTACGTACACCAACACCGGTGAGCATGGCCTACCGTTGCTAGGTTTTGCTGACTGGAACGACACGGTGAACCTACCAACGGGTGCTGAGTCGATGATGGTGGCGAACATGTACGGCAAAGCATTGCTCGACATGTTGGACTTGTGTGATCTGCGTGGCGAAGCGCAACTGACAGCTAAGTTTAAAGATCAGTATCAACAGATGCAGAGCACAGTCAATGAATGTGGCTGGGATGGCGAATGGTTTGTGCGTTACTTTGATGAGCAAGGCCTGCCAATTGGTTCTCACAAGAACGAGCAAGGTCAGATCTACACCAACGGTCAAAGCTGGCCTGTGATTTCTGGTTTCGCAACACAAGAGCGTGCAACGCAAGCGCTAGATTCGGTTTACAACAAGCTGAACACGACCAATGGTATCAAGCTTTCAACTCCAGGCTACAACGGCTTTGATCCACAACTTGGTGGCGTTTCGACATATCCACCGGGTGCGAAAGAGAACGGCGGTATCTTCCTGCATTCAAACCCATGGGTGATGATCGCGGAAGCGAAAATGGGCAACGGCGAGCGTGCTTATGAGTACTACCGTCAAATTAATCCGGCTTCTAAGAACGACGATATTGATACCTTTGAATCGGAGCCATACTGCTACCCGCAAAACATCTTGGGCGACGAACATAAACAGTTCGGCCTAGGTCGTAATGCATGGCTGTCGGGTACTTCATCTTGGACATACGTGGCAGGTACGCAGTGGATTCTAGGTGTTCGACCTGAAATTGATGGCTTGCTGGTGGACCCTTGTATTCCGGCAGAGTGGCCAGAGTTCAAAGTTCGTCGTCAGTTCCGTGGTGCGACTTATTATATTCATGTCACGAACCCGAATAACGTATGTAAGGGCGTGGTTGAGATGAAGGTCAATGGTGACCTGATTTCAGGCAACAAAGCACCGGTATTTACATCGGGTGAGCACACGGTAGAAGTGGTTTTAGGTTAACAAAGAGAAGGGCGCTTTATGCGCCCTTTATTGCTCTTTCGTTTGGTTATTTTGGTTGATAGGTGGCTTGGCATTGCCAAGTGAAGGTTTGAGACTGGTTCGGGCTAAGCGTTAATAAGCCAATCTGGTTATTGAATGCGTCGGCTGGGCAAGTCATTGGTTCTATTGCAATACTTTGCTCGCTCGTTGGCGTGTAAAGCTGAACGAATGGGTAGCTTTCATCTTGTTGGTAGCGAATTGCGGCAGACGAATCTGAGCGCGTAAACGCAAGTTGATTGGTTGTCTTGCAATCAAATTCAAAGCAATGATTTAAGCTTTGATTGGTGAGTGAATCGTCCAAAGACAAACGGTCAAAAGCGTGCTTTTCACCATTGGGTAGGTCGGTCTCATGTACGACCTCAGTGCAAGGCGACATAGTCAATTCACACTGTTCTAGGTCATTGCCGAGCGAGAAATAAGGGTGCCAAGCATCACCGAATGGGAAGGCGAAATCACCCAGATTAGAGACGGTCGTTGAGGAAGAGAGTCTACCCGTGATGTCGATAGTTAAGGTGACTTCAAGGTTGAACGCAAACGGGAAAGCAGGATGCAAAGACGACGTTTGATACTGCAACGTCACACTGGCAGATTTTTCAGTGGCTACGCTGTTTGTGATTGAAAAAGGTTGGTTGTAGAGCAGGCCATGTACGGCGTGATCAGACCAAGGGAAGTTAGCTGGGAGTTGATGGTTTTGGTTGTCGAAACTGTAGCGACCTAAGTTTAAACGATTTGGAAAAGGGAATAATTTAGCACTGCGGGAAAAGAACGGATGTTGGTTGATCAGTTCATCATAATTCTGATAGCCACAAATAAAAGAGAATGGATTGTTATTTACAATGTATTTATTTATAACAGCACCAAACCCATTGATTATTTGAAGTTCTATACCATGCTGCTGATTTATTAATGTGACAGAGTCAATTTTTCCAAATTTTTCATTTATAATTTTAAACATGTTGATGTCTCCATTTTTGAAAGATATTAACAAGAAGAAAAAAATATTCAATGGCGGTTTTAACATGAATAATAAAATTCCATATACGAGCTACTCAGGAAATTCAGAACACTTGTGTAAAAAAGGTGATGCAGTTGAATTTATTCAACCTTGGTACACGCCAATTTCGACCACGCCAGAAAATACCGGTATGGCAGTCGGCGGAATTGGTAACACATTTACACTCACACCAAACGGCAACACGCCTAACTTCAGCTTTATTCCGGGAATCTTTGTCGATTGTTCAGAGCAAGTTATTAATTTTAATGATTTTTATGCGTCAGTGATGAATGTGCCAACCATCGACACGCTGCAAGTTCTTAATGAACAAGAGCTAAGCTTTCACCTGAACTTCTATCCTGCTTTGTTTGATGGCAAAAAGATTGAAAGTAGAGAAATGTCGAATGCGATTAGTCTCATTCAAACAGCATTAAAAAATGGTCGCTTCTACCAAGAAAATAAAGCTAACTTTACAAAATGGAACGTTGAATTTTCAAATAAGACTCAATTGTTGATTGAAGAAGATTCAGGTTCAACTATTTGTCAATTATATGTAGCCTTAGATTTCTTTAATGGTTTATTAATAAATGATACAACGAGATTATTATCACTTACTGCGGGTGATAATAATGATATGGATAATATCAATGGCCGTGATATAGATAGTGTTAATGGCAAGGATATAGAATATCAAGCTTTGTATCCATTAGCTGAATATAAATACAGTAGCTTCGAAGATATTAATATAAAGCGTAAGGTCGTCTCTCCGATCGTTAAAGAGAACAAACGCCTTTGCTCTTTACCGATGCACTGGAATCACTTCGAATTAACCAATAACTCATCGCAACCACGCGTGATTACGCTTGCTCAGCCGCTTCAAAACTTGATTGGCTCAACCTACCAGAAAGGCCGTGATGGTATTCAGGATTCGGCATGTACCTTGTCTCAAAATCCGATTGCTCAGCAGCATGAAGTGGTTAACTTAAAGGGTGAAAGCGGCAGCTTTACGGGTGTTCAATTGTCTAGCCAATCGCCTTATCAAAGCGATATTGAAGGCGAAGTGGTGTTTGGTGTTCAAGCAGATAACCATTTGACTGAATCTGGTAAGGTTGCGATTTCTGTCAAACCAACGCTTTATACCTCTAAGACTGCTCAGCAAACAGAGTTCGCACTGAAAACAGGCCGTACCAACGCGGAATTCCAAACCGGCATTTACACAGGACGTGAAGCGTTGAGCGCATTGGTGGTGGTTCAGGTTGAATTGGAACCTGGCGAGTCTGTTGACCTGCGTTTTGCACAGGTGATGGCACACAGCAAAGTCATGCTTAATGGTTGGCACTCAGATAAGGCTTACACGCAATTCTACCCGCAAGTAAAGCCTGCATTACCTATGTTAGAAGACATGTTGCCTAAGCTCGAAGCGATTGAGCAGCAGATCGTCGCACAACAAACCGCTTTCCTAGAGCAAGCTCAAAGCAAGATCTCGCAGCCTGAATCGGCACTTCGCTATGCAACGATGGCGATGAACTCATTGTCGTTCTTGGCGGAATCAACGGTATGGGACAAAGAAGATAAGTTCTTGGTAAAAGAGTGTGTCGACTACCCATTCTTTAACTCTCTGGATGTGTACTTCTACGGATCTTTCTCTCTGCTTTATTTATTGCCTGAGCTTGATGGCTGTGTGATGAAAGAGTTTTCTAAGGCCATTTTGGCGGAAGACTTCACTCAGCGCCGCTACTGGGAATACGAAGCGACGCCTAATGCCGAATTGATTGATGAAAAGTATCAAGGTGTACGTGCTATTCGAGGTGCGGTAATCCACGACTTAGGCAGCCCATTCGACATTCAGCCCGATGCTTACAGTTGGCACAACGTGAAAGAGTGGAAGGACTTAGCGCCGAAATACATTCTGATGGTGTACCGCCATTATCAAAACACCCAGGATCTCTCTGTGGTTAATGAGTGCTGGCAAGCGGTAACTGAAAGCATCGATTTTTTATCGAATTTGATTGCTGAGGGTGACGATTTACCATTAACCCGAGGCACAGACGATACCTTTGATAACCTAGCTTCTCACGGCATCTCTATTTATTGTGCGAGCCTGTGGGTTGCTGGCCTGCAAGCCGCGAGCGAACTTGCACAATTGATGGGTGAAAGCGAGCTAGCTAGCGGTTACTTAACGCGTTCTAAAAAGGCGTTGGCAACCGTTGAGCAAAGCTTGTGGGATGACAAAGAGGGTTACTACCACTTCTTCGTGACGCCAGTTCAAGCCAAGCATTTAACAGGTGAAGGCTATCAAGCTCTGGAAACCTTAGGGCTTTCATTGACTGGCGATGCGATTGCTGACAAGAACACGCTCAATACCTATCTCAATGAAAGGGATACTTCCATTAGCATCAGTAAAGTATCTCAAAGAGTCTCTAAGAAACGCTTGCTGAGTGAGACGGCGCCACAAGCCTTTACTCAAGAATACTTAGATTTAGTGCCAGATTCTGACAACAGTTTTGGTGATGCCTTGTTGGCCGACAGCTACCTAAAGCTCATCGGCTTAGACGGTATTTTCCCGCAAGAGAACATCCAACGCGCACTAGACTATGTTTATAAGCACAACTTTGAGATTAACAGCCCTAAGCTTGGGGTTGCGAATATGACGTTGGCCGATGGTTCGCCGCATGAAGCGTTCCAAGCACAAGACGTATGGATTGGTGTGCAGTTTAGTGTCGCAACGGCGTTGAGTCTGGCGGGTAAATCTCAGCAAGCAGAAACATTGATGGATACCGTGTATACCGCGCTGTATGACTATTCAAAAATTCCATTTGCAGCGCCAGAAGGGTTCAACTGCTCTGTGTCTGTCAATGAGAAAGATCTTATGGAAGTCTTTAAGTTGACACAAAATGATGCGAAAAACTGGCTAAGTGTACTTAAATGTCAAAACTGTGTGCTGTCTGACGGTCGGATTAATCCAACCTTGACGAAAGATACTGATAATTTTGTTAAAATGGTGAGCGGTGAAATCCCGCTAGAAAAGCTGGCTGGCTTGCACAAATGGCTACTGAGCACTGGCTTGAAATATACGGCTGGTCGCTACTTTAGACCGGGGATGATCTTCGCCTACTTGTATTAACTTAATGACACGATTTTCAGCTAAAGCAGTGGTATGCAGGTTGAAACTGATGGGGAGCTTAAAGCTCCCCGAATGTCACTTGATTAGGGATTCGAGATGCGCACTAAAACAAAAAAAACAACAGTATACGATGTAGCAAGACTGGCTGGCGTTTCTCCCAGCACCGTGTCTCGCTTCCTTAATCGAACCACTTATGTGTCTGATGATAAAAGCCAAAACATTGAGCAAGCCATTAAAGACACGGGCTACAAACCTAACTTCCAAATGCAAGAAAACACCAACCGACGCTCGCTCACTATTGGTGTCTTGGTGCAACACCCTGATAGCCCCTACACCAGTCGTATCCTCAACGACATGGAAAAAACGCTGATCGCTCAAGGCTATTCGTTAGTGATCGCGACAGGGCATTGGCAGAAAAAGTTAGAAATGCACGCGTTGGAGTATCTCGCAAAAAGCAACGTGGATGGCATGATCATCGTGACAGGAAGCATTACTCAGGAAGAAATTGCCAAGTATGCACAAGACATTCCTATCGTGATGGTTGGCTACGATTTTGTTGAGAATAACGTCCGCTCCATCAACATTGATAACGTGTTGGGCGGCTACATGGCAACCTTACATTTACTGCAACAAGGGCATGTGAATATTGCTCATATTAAGGGGCTTTCAAGTCAACCTGATTCGGGAAATCGCTTTGAAGGCTATAAGAAAGCACTTCAAGAGGCGGGCATTAAAGTGATGCCAAAACTCGTTAAACAAGGTGATTTCAGTAGTGAATCTGGTTATGAGAAAACCGTTGAATTGATAGAGTCGAAGGTTCACTTCTCCGCCTTGTTTGCTGCAAATGACCAAACGGCTTACGGTGCGATTAAGGCGCTGTCTGACCACGGTTATAAAGTGCCAGAAGATGTGTCTGTGATTGGCTTTGATGACTTGCCGACGTCTAAGTATTTCACGCCAGCCCTGACGACGCTGAGACAGCCGATTGAAGAGATTGGTGAAGTGTGTGCTCAGTCGATCTTGAACTTGTTATCTGGCGAACGGCATGAAGCTCGACTGCCACCCATTGATCTAATCGTCAGAGAGTCGACCAAGTCTCTGTATCGTTAATTTCAAGACAAGCATCAAGGTGTGCGCCCGTGATGATTCGCTTCGGGACAAAAGCAAGTTTGAGAACAGCAGAGTGAAGGCTTTCCAAGCATACGATTCAAGCCGGATAGAAGTAGTCAGGATAGTTTTGAAGTAACCTACAGGTCCTCACCGGAGTAGCAATATCGCCCAGCATCTTCATCACTCATCCAGTAATTATCAATATAGATCCTTGCGCTTGAAGGAGACGAGTCATGTTCATTTTTAAACACTAAAACGTCTTGAAATCCATATTGACGCAGATTGCCTTTGATGTAAGAGCCTGAATTCAAGCCAGAGTATGGAGGGTAGGCCTCAGCTAATAACCAACCCTTTGATGTATTAATCGCCATGTGATCATTTTCACATTCATAATGGTCATTTGCTATATATCCCCATTCTTCACTAGCATAGATCTTTGTGGCACCAACGCAGAACAAAAGAGCAATAATAGCTTTGATTGTAGAGTTTTTCATAATAATCTCATATGTAGAATTGAATGGATTGGCACGCGCTAACCATTCTATCTCACTTTCCGCAGACTTAAATTATCACTATCTTCTGGTGCATCGCTCATTCAAATATCTCCATCTTTCTCGCAATCATTTGCAAGAGGACATTTGAAAAAAGCTAGTAACTTCTACGGGGCAATAGTGATCATTTTTGTAATTATTTTCATCTGGTTACACGAATCGATCTGGGACAAAAGCGTCTTAGTTTAAAAGAAACTTAGGTGGTTCAATTAAGAGAGGTTCTAAAACGTTATAGGCTCTCTCTTTGGCTTTTTGGGTCGCGTTTTCAGCTGTTGCCGCTAGGATGATATCTCGTTCTTCTGCTGTAACGATAACAGTGAAAAAAATCGCTTCGAGGACTCTATATGGATATTGATTGGGATTGCCTTTAACAACCGAAAACGGGAACATTTTCGTTAAAGACATCAATTCTTGTGAGGCTCGAGTAGCGCGGGTGCCTAGTATAAAACCTATCGTTTGTGCGTAATCTTTGATCGTTGTGAAAGCAGTGTCATTGGCACTTTCTTCGACAATCACACCAAAATCTTTCCAGTTAACAAACGTCAGATCTTCAATTCTCTCAAACATTTATTAGTTTCCTCTATAGACCGTCATTTATAATCACATAAGCTATTAGGCTAAATGTCTCCATATGGATACACTGTCCCATGAGTTTTTAACCGAATCAATAATCATGAATTCTTTATCTTTAACAAAATTACAGGCAGATTTGCTAGCAAGTAGATTAGAAAAATCCGGGTACACTTCATCGGAAAGGAAAATGTACGTCCGTTATTCTACATCCATTCGAGGAGACTCGGTATTCATACATCACAGTCTAGATGTCATTCGTTGCCGAGTTAACACTGCTGCGAGTGGAGTGCTAGAGTCAATGTTTGGAAAACCCAATGGTAAAACCCCAGAGAGTCAGGATGACGGTAGGATGTTGAGCTGGTTTTTTAATGGGTATACGGGAAAGTCGACGACAACTCTTTAGTACTTATAGGGTGAGGTTATTTGTATCGCCCCACAGTCTAGACTGATGCCACTGTTTGGGATAGAAGCGAGATGTCCATAGCTAACAGCTTTCCTGCTTCAAATGTGGAAGGTCACTTACAAAACGTGGGGCACAGATTTAGAACTTCACTTTTACTGTTTCACATCTGCCTTCAGTATTTACACCACCCTTATCGTCAAAAATTACAATATTACCGCTCGTACGTTCGATCACCATTTGTCTGATAGCTTTAGTAAAGTAGTTTCCCGTGTACTCGTAACCGTATTCACTATACAGGACAATACGGTCTGGCTTCATTTCGTACCTCCATGGAAGAGTAACCGTCGACGTCAATCCCATGTGCTCATTTTCTAGCCTTTTACCATCTATGGCTACAGTATGAACCCATGCATGCTGGAGTTTAGCTAACCACTAAGTTTGCAGCATAACGGTTGGTTCATCATTACCGTGCTTAACTCTGAATACTAATGGCGGGACTTCAATAACTTTATCATCATGCGTCATGTAAGTTGACTTTTCTATTTCGCACTCTAGGTAAGGGGTTTTCTCTGCTTGAGCTGAGGCTGAGAATAAGGTTAATACACTGATTAAAAAGAGTTTTTTTACAATAATGTACTTCTGGCAATGATTCTTCTAAGAGGCTTAGTTGAAAGCCTAACATAATAAGATTTGTTTGAGTTAAGCCTGAAATATCTTGTAGTAATTTGTTATTGCAATACTACTGACCTGTTGGGAAATAAGAGCATAAGCAAATCTAAATGGAACAAGAGCGCCTTAGTGCGACTACTCTAAAACGCTTCTGCCCCGAAACGTGTTTAGGTACCAGTAACATTCATGAGAATAATTTGGGAAACAAGCTGTTGTCCAAATGTGAGCTACTACTTTTTGCCACTCAATTCTCGGGTGCACAATTCGACTAAAATTCAGCAGTTATAAATGGCGGGGTGATTGTAGAACCTGCAAATTATTGGGGTGAATGCATTTTACCTTGCTAATTGTATTCTTTTTCAGCGTAGTTTCTAATTTTTGTCATAATATTAGAAATAACATCATGCTGCTCTAGTGAGGGTGAGAAGAATATACCAATGTGGTAATCAAGGCTATTCACTAATTCGAATACATCTAACTCCACGATTGAATCTTTCGAATAGTGTTTTTCTACATGTTCAGTTGGTAAAACAGCCCACCCATCCTTCTCTAGTAACTCAATTAAAACGTCCTTAGTACTGACTAACTGATATTGAGGAGAGATATTTGACCCTTGAATCGAGGCATTGAAGTAGTGCTCGTAGATAAATTGTTTCTCCAGTTTCAAATCAGAAATTTTTACCATCCTATTTGCAAGGTGACTTTTTGCTCCGGCATAGACTTTGTGTTGTATTCGGCCAAGATTTATATAATTAACTTCATTTTCTGGTTGAACTAACATCTTGATTGTCATTAATGCTAGATGAGCTTGACCACTAATCAGCTCGTCAATGGTTTCTTTTCGGCCTCGATGCAACCAGTTTAATTGGATGTTTGGGAAGTCTTTGCTTATGGCTGAGTTGATATGATGAATCAATGATATAGGAATGGTGGTGTCATGGTTAATATTGATGATGAGTAAGTCATTGTTAAAGGAGTTAAGGGCTGTAAGTTCAAACTCTTCTATTTGCCTTACAATTATTTTTGCCCTTGGGTATAGTTTTTTTGCGGCTAAAGTCGGTAGAGTTGAGCGGCCTTTCATTTCAAATAAAGGCAACCTCATGTTGTCTTCCATAACTGAAATATGTTCACGGACAGTTGTTCTGTCTCGATTTAAAAATCTAGCCCCTGCACTAAACGAGCCTTTATCGAAAACTGCACAAAAACTAACTATTTGATCTTTCGTGAACATATGTAGTCCCATTTAAATAATCTATACACAGGGGGGGATTCCCCCTCAAGTGCGTCTTTTTACTATAGCACTCTCGTAATAAGCTTTATATCGAAAATCATAAACTTTTATGCGAGGTCAACTATGTCAAAATTTAAAGCAGGACTACCGATTGCTATCCTAAGTAGTGCGGTAATTGTATTCTCTTCCCAAGCTAGTTCCGACTTGGGTTTCAAAATGACGCCTAAGGTAACGTATGGGTTTGGTAATGTCACAACCGATGAGATAGTTCATTCAAGAGAGTTGTGGATGAACGTATTTGAGCCTACAGACAAGAGTCATATTAAAGAGACAGCTATTGTGATGACATTTGGCGGTGCGTTTCATCAAGGTTCGCCCGATTTAAGCTTCAATGTTGGCGGTGCGCAAGATACTTCTATGAATGACTATTGCCAAAGGTTTGCAAAACAAGGGTATGTTTGTTTTGCAATAGATTATCGATTAGCTCCCGAAAATCCATTACCGACAGGCATTGGTTACACGGCTGAAGATTTGGACCTTGAAAGTATTAGTTCAATGTCTCAGCAAATTAACCTAGTTAGACACCAATTAGGATATGACCAGCTAGACTTCAATAACCCTTCTGAGAAATCGATCATTGATAAAGCGATTTTATCTGCTGCTGAAGACTTACGTAATGCGGTTGGTTATATCAAAGAAAACTCGAATGAATATGGATTCAATTCATCAAAGGTAGTATTGGGAGGATTCTCTGCTGGCGCTGTAACTAGCTTGAATGTTGCTCATGGAATGAAGTTACCTGTTGCTGGTACGTTCATGCTTTCTGGTGGTCCTGCTGGCTTTGACATCATAAAGAACACTACCAATTTTGAAGCATCTAGCCCTGTATTACTCTTTCAAGGGCAGAATGATTTGCATGCTGCATTCTCGATCAATCCACCTCTGCTTGAACACTATAAACAAGAACAAATTGAAAACACGTTTGCTTGGGTACCAGGGTTTGGACATTTCTATCCTGCGGAGGCTGTTAGCTTATCTGGTGACGGAATGAGAATGTCAGTAGAGCAACGCATTATGAACTTCGTAAGTAACATTGACCAAAGAAGTAACTAGGGCGTGTTGATCTTTGCTGTACATTTCGCGTTCAACAATACATCGGTAGCC
>NZ_JBFSUL010000035.1:0-48573 GCF_041467395.1 Vibrio sp. 10N.247.310.98
TTCTTCTTGAAGATAAAAGCGGCTTTCCCCGGAAAGCCGCGATGAACCTTTTTTATTGCCGCTAGCGAAAGACCGAGTGGCTGACTCATGAACTATTCAATGTAAGTGAAACTCGTATCCAACACATAAAAATATCCAGCACATAAAAAAATCCCCCTTACTGAGTAAGAGGGATTCGATATGGGCAAGTTATATCCTAAAAGGCTAAGCGATTAGTCTGTGCCGTATTCTTTGTACAAACGACGACATGCGCGGCCATCGCTGTGGAACAGGTGACAACGGTGCGCTGGAATACCAATCGCCAACTTGTCACCTGATTCGATTTTCAACGTGTCTGGCTGGCGATAGATAACATCAGCATCGGCACTTTCAAGGTTTAGGTAAACCTGAGTTTCGTTACCTAGTTTCTCTACCATCATCACGTCAGCTTCAATCGTCGCGTCACCTGATTCAGCAGACATCAAGTGTTCAGGGCGAATACCCAGAGACATACGATCACCAGCATTGACAGTCGTACCATCAACAGGGATCCAGAAAGTCATACCGTTAGAAAGTTGAACTTGTACGCGTTCTGCTTCAGCTTGTTCAATGTGTACCGACATGAAGTTCATCTTCGGTGAACCAATAAAGCCAGCAACGAAACGGTTTTGAGGGTAGTGGTAAAGGTCAAGCGGCTTACCGACTTGAGATACATAACCACCATCAAGAACAACGATCTTATCCGCCATTGTCATCGCTTCCACTTGGTCGTGGGTAACGTAGATCATGGTACAACCCAGTTGACGCTGTAGCTTGGTGATTTGCGAACGCATTTGAACACGTAGCGCGGCATCTAGGTTTGATAAAGGCTCATCAAGTAGGAATACGTTTGGTTGAGAAACCAGAGTACGACCAATCGCAACACGTTGACGTTGACCACCAGAAAGCGCTTTAGGTTGGCGCTCAAGAAGGTGACCAAGCTGAAGGATTTCTGCAGCATGTTCAACGCGTTTGTCGATCTCAGCTTTATTTGCGTTTGCTAGCTTAAGACCGAAAGACATGTTGTCGTATAGGTTAAGGTGAGGGTAAAGCGCATAAGACTGGAATACCATACCTACGCCACGCTTTGACGGTTCAACGTCATTCATGCGTTGGTCGCCAATGTACAAATCACCAGACGTAATGTCTTCTAGACCTGCGATACAACGTAATAGCGTCGATTTACCACAACCTGATGGTCCAACGAATACTACGAATTCACCTTCGTTGATGTCTAAGGTTACGTCCTTAGAAATCTGTACATCACCATATGATTTATAAACGTTTTTTAACGTGACACTCGCCATCTAGCTTGTCCTCGATCGATCAAATTTTAAGTTTTACTGCTTATCATTATAAGAAATTTTTGGGTCAGCAGTAACTGTAGGAATTGGTAAGTATTGAGTGAGTAAGAAAAAAGTGGGTGAGACTTGGCTTCTTTAACCAAGCCCACCCGTCATAGCCAAACTGATGCCCATTTCCCCCACATCCAGCTAAACCTCCCCCGTGATTCAATCACAGATTTAGCTCGATGCTAATATAAGACACCAGCGGGCAGTGAAGCCAACTAAATGAATAATGCGTCAACGCATAACACTTGCCGGTAAAGGGTTCTTACTATCCACTCTTGGATGAATGCAGTTTCGGTGAATTGGCGTAAGGGTACATCCTCCTAATGGAAAATTAACTAGGGGGAGTAGGAGGGGAGGAGTAGATAAATGGGGTTATTAATAATTGGCGATCCAGTTCAAATAAATCCACCGCGTAACGGTGATGTTGATCACGATGAGTATACGTTTTGTGATTGCAGTCTCTAATCTGACCGGATGGCGATCACGAATTTAAGCCATAATAGCTAGGGCGTAGTGGCTAGGATGATGAGCTAGGGTCTGTTTTCTCAGATCATAACCTCCGAAAACTGGCTCGTCTTGGTAGATGTGCCCTACGTATAAATATAAAAAGGATATTCACATGAAAAACGCTCTAAGCGCTGTAGCTCTAGGTACAATAGTTGCTCTGGGTTCTTTTGGTGCAAATGCTGCTATCGAAGAAGGACAACTAACAATCTGGGTAGGTGGTGACAAAGCTTATGAAGGCATGGCTGAAGTAGGTAAACGCTTCGAAGAAGATACTGGTGTTAAAGTAACCGTCGCTTTCCCTGACAAGCTAGAAGAGAAATTCCCTCAAGTAGCAGCAGCTGGCGATGGCCCAGACATGATCTTCTACGCACATGACCGTTTTGGCGGCTATGCAGAAGCGGGACTTCTTGTTGATATCAAACCTTCTAAAGAAACTAAAGAAGGTATCGTAGACTTCGCATGGGACGCTGTTTCATACGAAGGTAAAACAATCGCATACCCTGTTGCTGTTGAGTCAGTTTCGCTAATTTATAACAAAGCGCTTGTTCCTAACCCACCTAAGTCTTGGGAAGAAATCCCAGCACTTGATGCTGAACTTAAAAAAGACGGCAAGAAAGCGATCATGTGGCCTCTACGTGGCGGCGCTTACTTCACATGGCCTCTACTTGCAGCTGACGGCGGTTACGCATTCAAACAGACTGCAGAAGGTTACGACATTAAAGATGCGGGCGTAGCGACTGATGGTGTTCAGAAGTCTCTAGGTTTCATCGAGAAGATGGTACAAGACAAGGTTATCTCTGCAGACATGGATTACTCAGTTGCTGAGTCTGAATTTGTTGCGGGTAACGTTGCAATGACAATCAACGGCCCTTGGGGTTGGGAAAACATCAAGAAAGCTGGCGTAGATTACGGCGTAACAACACTACCTAAGTTCAACGGTAAAGCGTCTAAACCTTTCGTTGGTGTATGGGCAGGTGGTATCAGCACTGCGTCTCCAAACCGCGATCTAGCTGTTGAGTTCATGGAAAACTACCTACTAACAGATGAAGGTATGAAGAGCCTGAACGACGACAAGCCACTAGGCGCTGTTGCTCTTAACTCTTTCCAACGTCAACTAGACAGCGATACTCGTATTGCAGCAACAATGGACAACGCGATGAACGGTGAAATCATGCCTAACATCCCTCAGTTCACAACATTCTGGTACAGCATGGAAGAAGCGATCGGCAACGTAGTTGACGGCCGTCAAGCAGTAGACCAAGCACTAAAAGCTGCTGAAGGTCGTATGGTTAAGTAACACCCAGGCACTACCTTTTAAGGAGAGGGTAACCTCTCCTTACTTTTCTATTTTTTATCTATATCGCTAGCAGGTTCCTCTATGCAGTCAGTTCAAGGTACAGATGCTATCCCAGCACCATCAAGCCTTCCAGGCAGTAAAAGCGTCTTCATTAAATGGGGGTTGCTTGGTAGCGTTGGCTTAATAAACGGCTACGCTACAATTCTAATGTATTCTCGCGGTGAGCTCGCTTTTGCGCTGCTTACAGTGATCTTAACGGCTTTGGCACTTTACATTTTTGGTAGTAAAAAAACTTACGCCCACCGTTATATTTACCCAGGTATTGCCGGAATGATCTTGTTCATTCTTTTCCCATTGGCATACACCGTAGGGCTTGCGTTTACTAACTACAGCGCGAAAAACCAACTTTCTCTAGAGCGCACTCAAACCGTTCTTTTAGACCGTTCTTTCCAAAGCGGTGAGAGCTACCCATTTACTTTGTACAAGACAGATGACGGTCACCAGATCGTTGTAAAAGATGGCGATCAACTGTTAGCGACTGACGTATTTTCTCTAGACAATATGACAGAAACAGAGATGGACCTATCTGTTATTGAGTCTGCGCAAGGTGAAAAAGAGAAGATCAAAGCGATCATTCAAAACCGAGCAGCAATCAGTGGTGTTGATTTCAATCTACCTGACGGTGGTGACATCCGCATGAGTGGCTTACGTAAGTTTGCTTCTGTTGCTCCGCTTTACACGCTACAAGACGATGAAGAAACGTTAATCAACAATGAAACGGGTGAAGTTCTCAAGCCAAATATGGATGTGGGTTTCTACCAGCCTGTTGATGCAAATGGTGAGTTTACGGGTAATACCATCTCTCCAGGTTTCGTGGTTAGCATTGGTACGCATAACTTTGAGCGTGTATGGAAAGATGACGGCATTAAAGAACCTTTTATCAGCATCTTTATTTGGACGGTTATCTTCTCGGTATGTACCGTAGCGTTCACGCTAGTTATCGGCCTTGTATTGGCTAACATCGTGCAATGGGAAGAGTTGAAAGGTCGTTCTATTTATCGTGTTCTACTGATTCTGCCTTACGCCGTACCCGCGTTTATCTCGATTCTTATCTTTAAGGGTCTATTCAACCAAAGCTTTGGTGAGATCAACATGGTGCTCGAGAATATCTTCGGCTTAAGCCCGAACTGGTTCTCAGACCCTATCTTAGCGAAAACCATGGTGTTGATGGTTAACACATGGCTAGGTTTCCCTTACATGATGATTCTATGTATGGGTCTGCTTAAAGCGATTCCTGATGATTTATACGAAGCGTCAGCAATCGATGGTGCGAACTTCCTTGATAACTTCAAGCGCATTACGTTCCCATTGATGATTAAACCGCTTACACCGCTATTGATTGCAGCGTTTGCCTTTAACTTCAACAACTTCGTAATGATTCAACTATTGACGAACGGTGGCCCGAACATGATTGGTACTTCTGAGCCAGCGGGTTACACAGACTTGCTTGTAAGCTACACGTACCGAATTGCATTCGAAGGCGGCGGCGGTCAAGACTTCGGTCTAGCAAGTGCTATCGCAACGCTTATCTTCCTATTGGTTGGTGCACTAGCGTTACTAAACCTTCGTTTCACTAAACTGTCTCAAGATTAAGGAGCACGACAATGGCTATGGTACAAGGTAAAGGCCTTAAATACCGAGTGTGGGCAACGCATGCAGTGTTGTGGTGCTTCTTGGCAATGATTATCTTCCCACTACTGATGATCATCGCGATCTCGTTCCGTGAAGGTAACTTCGCAACCGGTAGTTTGATTCCAGATAACCCATCATTGGAACACTGGAAGTTAGCATTGGGTATGTCAGTAACGAACGCAGATGGCTCGGTAACGTCACCTCCGTTCCCTGTGCTAACTTGGTTATGGAACTCAGTGAAGGTTGCAGGTATCACATCGATTCTGATTGTGACACTGTCTACGACATCGGCTTACGCGTTTGCTCGTATGCGCTTTAAAGGTAAGAACACAATCCTGAAAGCGATGATGATTTTCCAAATGTTCCCAGCAGTATTGGCTCTAGTAGCAATCTACGCGCTGTTTGACAAACTTGGTCAATACATTCCGTTCTTAGGCTTGAACACACACGGTGGTCTAATCTTCTCTTACCTAGGTGGTATTGCACTGCACGTATGGACGATTAAGGGTTACTTTGAGACGATTGATAACTCTCTGGAAGAGGCAGCAGCCCTTGATGGTGCAACGCCTTGGCAAGCATTCAGACTGGTTCTACTACCGCTGTCTGTGCCAATCCTAGCGGTTGTGTTTATCTTATCTTTCATCGCGACAGTGGGTGAGGTGCCAGTAGCGTCTATCCTACTTACAGATGTGAACTCTTACACGCTAGCAGTAGGTATGCAGCAGTACCTATACCCTCAGAACTACCTATGGGGTGACTTTGCGGCAGCGGCTGTACTATCAGCACTTCCGATTACTATCGTGTTCTTACTTGCTCAACGTTGGTTAGTTGGTGGTTTGACGGCAGGTGGTGTAAAAGGATAAGCTGTACTCTATAAGAAAGAAAAAGAGCGACCGTTAGGTCGCTCTATATTGGCATTTTTATTACATCATTTGGTTTGGCCGCCGATCAGTAATAAAAATAACCCTCAGGTTACGCATAGCTGGCTACTAATCAGGTTCCTTACGCTATTAATGATTAGTGGTTTTTGTAACTCTAACCCAGGTATTTACTTGGGTTTTTTTATGCCTGCTACTTTTTGTTTTTTGTGTCAGCGTTACTCGTTAACTATCGCGCTCATATCTACTTTAAAACCCAAAGTTTCGAGTTACTTCTCTCCTAAATACCGACCACTTCATTTTGGTTACTTGTAGAAATGAACTAGTCTCACAAATCAGACACTCAGTATAAGTGGCTGTTGTACTATTGATATGTTGTGAATATTCCAATGCGTGATACTTCAATGATTTGTATGCAACAAAACCTGAAATTGCACTGAAAATGTATGGGTAAGCGAGAGGTAGTTACAGAATATTCAAGTGACATTCATGAGGGTTATGGAGGTAGGTTTATTTATGCTTCTGGTTTTTGGTGGGACTTAGAAGTTAGAACTCTTTACTAGAAGGAGCACAACCTAAGTGTTGCAATAGCACATAGATGCTTTCTTGATCGAGTGCCACGCGACGAAATAGATCGGCAAATGTCGGATCTCCACCGAAACACGTTTGGATATAGTGGTTGATTTCATTGCTGTCGTAGCCTTCGACGTACAAAGTTCTAACCCATTGGTACTCAACAGCCTTTAAATTGTTCAGTGTAGACTCGCTAAGAGTGGGGCGTATGACGCTCAAGAGTGGCTCCAAGAAATTCAAATGCATCTATTATGATTGGCGGTATTTAATCAGAGCAAAATGACGACTTTATTACAGTCAAAATAAATCAGTGAACAAGTGCCGATTCATTTCAACCTTTGGCTGGGTATCACGCTCTTATCGTCTGTATTGGGTGTGCAGCGGATTTGGCTGTGTAGAGCACGAAGGTATCAAATAGATCAATGCCAAGCAGGCGCTTGGCATTGTAATAAGGTTTTGTAGGGGGAGGGCAGCTGGTGGACCTTACTTAAGGTACTTCACGTGAGCTTCCATCTCTTCACCAATCTGTTTTCGCATGTTCATTAGGCGAATAGCCGAATCTCGTAATTCGATGTCTTCTGGCGTCTCTGGTATCCACTCTGGCACTTTAGTCGGATTACCATTCTCATCGACAGCGACCATAATAACGATACAGTGAGTTGTTAGGCGGTTATTGAGCTCTTTAGGGTCGCTTGCTTGCACGTCGATAGCGATATGCATTGAAGATGAACCTGTGTAAATGACCTTTGCACTTACTTCCACAAGGTTGCCTACATGAATTGGGGCAACGAATCGAATTCCGCCTGCATAGGCTGTTATACAGTATTTACCGCTCCAACCTGCGGAACAAGCGTAGGCTGCTAAATCGATCCACTTCATTGCTGCACCACCATGAACTTTACCACCAAAGTTCACATCCCCGGGTTCAGCTAAAAAACGCAGAGTAACGTCTCGTTTACCATCTTGTCGGCTATTGCTACTGCTCATCTATCTTCCTTCATTATTATTTTGCTGCGTAACATGCTTGTTACTTGCTAGTAACAATATACTTAAGATGACATAAGTTAAAGCGGATAATCTCATGGTTAAGACTATTTTTTTCAAACAGATGATCAGTTGATGAATATTGGTGCTTAAAGGCGTATCAGGCGAATGGCAAACATGGATGAAGTGATATCAAGCAAGAGAATAGAAATACTGATTAAGTCACTAGATAGGTCGATTGCAAAAAAAACACCTAGCGTAATGCTAGGTGTTTCTAAGCCGTGTGGTACTCATGTCGGTACTTTTTTGTGTTAGCCAACCAACCGCTGTTGATTTGGTTTAGTTAAAGTGGCTGTATCTCAGACACCACTAAAGTGGTAGTGATTATTGTTTTCTTATCAGCTCACTTTTACTGTTTTAAAAAGTATAGATCCTTCGCGTAGATATTTCCTTTCGGATTATTGTTTGGGAAGCCTTTTAGTGTATTTCGCACTAATCGTGTGTGATTGTAATGATATAAAGGTATAACTGCTGAAGAATAGTTGAGTAACGACTCATCGTGCTGATATAAAGTAAAGCGTTTAGACTAATCTTCCGTTTTACTCGCTTGCTGTAAGGGCTCATCATAGTATGGATTACAGTAGCCACTCTCATTTGCTGTGTGAAACGTGAGTTTGAATTTTTACCCTAATGTGAGCGTTGGGTAATGCGTTTAGCTTTGTTGAGGGAGAGGAGCCTCAAGCCTTGGTTTTCTTCTGATTTGAGCAAGGATGACACCTGAAATCACCATCACACCACCAATGATGTGGAACTGGTTAATCTCTTCGCCAAGCCATGTCGCGGCTAATACGATCGCTACAACCGGAAGCAAGTTCATGAACATCGCGCTTGAGTCAGCACCAATGGTGTCAATCGCTTTCACCCACATCCAAGGCGCTAAAATCGAAGCGGCAACCGCGGCGTAAGCTATCAATGGGAGCGCTTGTTGTGGTGGTAAAAGTTGTTCGCTGGTAAGCCAAAGTGGCGTAAGCATCGCGACAGCAAACAGACCCTGAATGTAAATCACCACCCAGCTACTGATTGGCATTTTCCAGCGTTTCAGTAGTACACAGTAAGAAGCATAAACAAAGGCTGCAATTAGCATATAGCCATCGCCTTGAGTCAATTCTTGATGCATGAAGAATAACGGATCGCCTTTGCCTAACATCAGGGCTAAGCCTGATAGTGACAACACACCGCCAACAATACTCAAACTAGAAATCGACTTGTGCAGCAAAGGGACGCTTAAAAATACACTGACCAATGGAACCAAAGAAGTGATTAATGCCATGTTAGAGGCGGTTGTGGTTAAGCCTGCGTAGTAACCTAGAGATTGGTTCAACACCATGCCCAAAAAGCCGAGGAACGCTAATTTAGATAAGTTTGGCTTAATGACAGCCCACTGCTTCATCACTGGGCGAATACAGAAAGGCGTGAGAATTAACATCGCAAAAAACCAGCGGTAAAAACTCATTGCGCTAGGTTCTATGGTGCTTGCAGCAAGCTTGTTGACGATTGCATTGGCGCCCCAGATACAGACTGTAAAAAATGGTAATAGGTAATGCATGTGAATTCCGTGGCGAATGAGTTGGTGCGGCTAGTTTGACAGGTCGTTATACTTACAAGTATCTTTAGAAAGACATTAAGCGCGATAGGAAGACAAGTTTGAAAAAACACTCCAGAAACCTTCATCCATCCTTATTAATTGATAAGGCACCATCCAACGTATTTATGAATTTTGAAGCGTTTCTTTCGAACACTGAAACCCGAGTTCATAGCCACTCATGGGGACAGGTTCAATTGATCAGTGGTGGTATATTAGAGATGGAAGCGGAAAGCACTCGATTTCTAGCGCCACCACATCTAGCGATTTGGGTACCGGCCGGGGTGATGCATTGCAGTTATAACCGTAAGCCTTTGGACTACTGTTCACTAAATATCGCCCCAGAACTCACGCAACACCTGCCAGATAAAACCAGCCTTATAAAGATCACGCCGATTGTGTCTTCTATTATCGATGATTTTCGCGATCGTGGGATCAATGTTGCGGAAACCGAGCAAGACCAAAGGCTCGTTCAGGTACTGCTTGACCAACTTGCGCAGCGTGAGGTTGAACACCACTTCTTGCCTTCAACCGATAATAAGTATCTAGCGCCTATATTGGCTTCTGTTGAAGAGAACCCAACCGATGAAGTGACGCTGAAAGATTGGGCTGAACGTGTCCACACCACGGAAAGAACCCTTTCTCGCCACTGCCAGACCGAGCTTGGAATGAGCTTTACCGAGTGGCGACTGCGAGTGCGCTACCTATACTCAATGGACTTGTTGAGAAACGGCCAATCGGTTAAAGAGGTCGCTCTTACATTGGGTTATAACCAAGCAAGCCCATTTATCACCATGTTCAAACGTTACGCGAACCAAACGCCAGAGCAGTATAAGAACCGTTTGTTGTAGCTCGGTCTTGTTGCCAAAAGAACGGATGTTTGCGCTAGTTAGTGCGTAGATAGACCACAAGTGAATAGATAGACCATAAGTGAATACGTGCAGTATGAGCTTATGGAATCGCCCTTAACAGCCCATATATTTCGCTCTGTTGTTCGGTGACATCCTCATAGTGTTGGTTCAATAGAGCACTGTTGCTGCCCACTTTGAACAGTATGTACGTTTCTCCGTCGACCTCGAACCAATTGAAGGTTCCATGCTGGTTATACGTGGTCATTGTTTTGTTTATCTTCATGAGATATACATTAGCAGCGCAAGACATGCAGACGTACATAAGCCAAAGAAAGAAAAGAAAAACCACGAGCCTAATACTGTTTTTTCTTTTCCTACCTCTTCATTACTTTGCTGCCAACCAAGTTCACGAACCTGATCCTTGGTAAGGTTTAAGTCTAGTTTCTCGATGTATCTGTTGAGTTCGTCATTGTGCACTGAGCTAAGCATGTTCTATCTCCTCTAACCATTTGATTGGTATTTTAGGGGAGCCCAGTGTTTGGTTAAATTAGATATTTTTCAACAGGCGTTAAGGTAAATAGAACATATGGAATAACAAAAAACCTCCGTGGTGGAGGTTTTGGTTGAAAGTGTTTTAGTTGATGGTTATCGCGATGTATTTGTTGTTAGATTCCACCTGTATTAATACACAATCTAATACCCAGTCAACTCCATATAGCCAGATCCGGAATGAGAACCTTTAATCATGATTGGCCCCTCCCAATAAGGAACCGACAGCGGCATTTTGGCATTTGGATTGAGTGCCGAGACGGTCAGTTCTATTTGCTGGCTTGGAATCGAAACTTGCCACTCTGTTGGGTAGTCACGCCCGTCGATTTTAGTTTGCTTGATGGCGGTTAAGCTGATGTCTTGCTGCTTAATCGCGATGCCGGAGCCATCTTGATTCATCAACCTCGCATGAGAATAGCTGGCTTTGCCTGTAGTTGAGTTTCGAAGTTGAAATACCACCAAGCTGGTTTCATCACTCAGCCTTAGCGCAAACCAATCCCAACCTTGTTGCGAGTCGAGTAAAAACTGCGAGCTCCATTCTCTGTCTATCCAACCTTTGCCGGAAACTTGATGGGTGACGCCATCAATAGTTACCTCGCCCGATACATTGATGAATGGTTGGCTGTAGTAATAGGAAGCCACTTTGCCATCGCTACTTTTAGTGCTGTAGCCGTGTTCGCCTTGCTTTTGATATGGCGCGTTGTTGGTTAACTTAAGCGAATATCCAAATTGACCCGAGTTAGCGACCAATGTAGCTGGGAACAGGTCATCGGTCGTCGACGTCCATTGCCAATCATCGAGGTAAACACGAAACGGCGAATCGCTTACACCCGCCAGTTCAGCTTGGTCACGAGACCATTTTTCATCGGCATAGTGTTTATTTTTAGTGGTGACAGCGCTGTGCGCCATGTAAATCTGCTGACTTTGCCACGTAGTTTCCTTGGTGCTATTGCCACTTTCATGTGGTGCAGCCGCAAAGCGGAACTGTGTCCATTGCACACCTAACACATTGTCTTCTTCATCAATTAAGTTTGCGGTTAAATACCACCATTCATGACGAAAATCAGGGTGCGCTTGATGGTCGGCAGGGAAAGTGATGTCGATACCTTTTACTACCGGAGAAAATTGCGCTTGATCGATTGCCGTTTCATTCTCGGTTTGTGTTTCAGTACCGAGTATCGAACCCATATTTTGAGCTGATGGTTGAGTGGACTCCTCACACCCTAAAAGGAGTAAGATGCCAAGTGTGAGAACGAAAACTCTCATTGATCGATTCATCACAACACCTCACTTTGCAAGCTGGATACCACGGGTTTACTGACCAAACGCCACAGTGGGATCAAGGTCGCAATCACAGCCACTAAAATGGTGATGGCTGCGATGCTGAGTGCATCACTCCAATTCCACACATAATTTAAACTCCAACCAAAGGCGCGCAGGGTAACGATGTCCGTCAACACATAACCGACCATAGCGCCGAGTGGTAAAGCGATAACCAGAGTGAAGGCGACCAGAACAACGATTTGCCCGACCACCATTGCCATCAATTTTTTCTGACTAACACCGAGTGCATACAGCCTTGCAATGGCGGCTTTGCGTGCATCGAGCAACATGAAACAGGCGCAGAACAACCCAATCACCGCCACCATTAAAGTGACGCCATTAAGCGCCCGAGTGATAGCAAAGGTTTGTGAGAAGATATCTAAAGCGATCGATTTGATCTGTGCTTGATCGTAAAGCTGACTTGGGTGCAGATTGAGTTGTTGGCGTAGCTGTTCGTACACCACTTGTGGGTCGCCAGAGACTTTGATTCCCAAGCTGGTGGGTAAGTCAGTAAATCCGCTTTCGATCCACAAATTAGGTGCAAGTAACACTTCGCCATTCGGTGAGCCGTAATCGTGGAAAATCGCCCCGACGATGAGCGCTTTGTCTTGGATCGCGTCGAGCTTGAGTCGGCTTCCAAGCGGCAAGCCGAGCTTCACTGCCGTAGGTTCGCTGATCGCCACGAATTCACCTTGGTAAAAGCGCGTCCAGAAATCATCAAGGTGGGATTGAAATACCATGGTTTGCTCAAGTGTGTCTTTGTCTTTGGTGCCGAGCAAAGTAGGTAAGCCCTGCAAGTTATCATCGACATAATATTGCTTATAAACGGTTTCAACATTTTCAAACTGCTCTAACGCACGTTCCACATTCGCGATTTCACCTTGGGAAGGGCTAACGTAAATATCGGCATGTAAGCGCTGTTCAAGCCATTGCTTTAACGTGGATTCAAAGCTGCCGACTAAGGTATTCATTCCGATATTGGCGGTGACAGCGAGAAGCAACGCCATCATGGCAAGGGAGAGAGGGGAAATAAGTTCACGTAGCTCAGCAAACAGATATTGTATTAACCCCGATTGGGTGCGTTTTTCGCTCCAGTTCGCTAGCACGCTTAGCGTTTTGGGCAGGTACAAAGGAATCGATACCACTAACACACCGAGCCATGCCATGGTGAAGCGATGATGTTCGCTCATCCATAAACCTGCTAACGCGAGAATAGTTAATACTGACCCGATAACAAACAGCTGATTTTCGTTAGACGTTTCCGGCGCTTGATAGAAACCGCCATGGGAAGAGAGGGGTTGTCGCACCCGCTGTTTAAAGTGTTGCCAACAAGCGACAAGCGTTGCGGCCAGCGTGAGTAGCAGTGCCTGCATTAACCATTGCCACTGCCATGTACCGGGAAGCAGTGTTGCACCATAAAGTTGCTCAAGTGTTATCGCGACGGTTGGATGCAGCCAATGGCTGAGTTGGATGCCGAGAATGAAACCAAGCGACGCGCCTAGTGTGACTAAAAGAGTCAGCTCGACTAACAGAGCTGAAAACACGATGCTTGGCGCAATGCCGGCTTGTTGAATTTGCACCAATAGCCGATTACGCTTCAGTAAACTGTACTTCACACCATTGTAAGCGATGAATAGGCCAACCAAAAACGCCAACAGACTCATGGCGGTGAGATTGAGGTGAAAGCTATCGGTAATTGAACCCAGATCCGTACTTTGGTTGTTGGAAATCCATCGTTCTTGCTCGCCAATAAGGCTTTGCCATTTATCCTGAGGATTGCTCTTAGTGTCGCTCTTAGTGTCAAAAATAGCGATGTAGCTCAGTTGCCCTTGCTTGTTAAGCAGTTGCTGAGCGAACCCAATATCCATCAACATTCGGCTACCTAGCTGCCATTCATCCGGTAGCACTACCACTTGAGTGAGCACTTCATCCAAAGTGAGTGTGTCTACTCCTCCCAAGTTCTGGTGTTGCGACTGGCTCATCATCACAATGGGTTCACCTGCTAAGAGTTGCGGCAAAGGTAAGGCATTGTCGAACAGGGAAATGTTTGGTTCTTTGGTTTGAGTGTTGCTTTGTTCGTCGACGCGAGCGTGACGAGATCTTGAAGTGAGGGCGGCGATCAACTCACTGCCTTGAACTGACCAACGTCGACCTTGCTCGTCTCTTACTCGCCCTTCTATAACAGGTAGCGCTGCGCTTAATCCACTTTGTCTTAAGCTGAAGTAGAGCGATTCCGGCAAATAGTTTTGCCCTGCTAGTGGAATGATAAGGTTCTGCGCTTGAGCGCTAAGTTGCTCGGTCGATTCTGCATAACTGCGCTTGGCATTGAGGTTGATGGCTTGCACTGCGACAAACAAGGTGACCGCTAACACAATGCCGATCAGAATCGCTGCGGCTTGCAATGGTGATTGACGATAGTGCGCCGCGAATAGATTCAGAGTCAGTTTGGTATGGGTGAGCTGGTTCTGAGCGAAGCCAGTTTGCTTCATTGGATTACTCACAACGCTGCTGCTCTTGGGGTTAGATCGGCGTTCCTTAAACAACCATCATCTAACACCAATTTTGTCTGCATAAAGCTGGCGCATTCTGGGCTGTGCGTAACCAAAAGCACCGCAGTGTTGCCTTGAGTGGTGATTTCACTCAGCAGCTTCATAACCTCTAACCCTGCTTTGTGGTCGAGGTTGCCTGTGGGTTCGTCGGCAAGCAATAGTTTGGGTTTATGGGCTAGCGCGCGCGCTATTGCGACTCGTTGTTGCTGACCGCCAGAGAGTGCGGATACATGTCTTTCGAGTAACTCGTTGATACCCAATGCATCAACTAAATAATCGCACCAGTCGCTCCATTTTTGTTGATTCAAATGGAGCGGGAAGGCGATGTTTTGTTTTACGTTGAGTGGGGTTAGTAAGTTGAACTGTTGAAAGATCACGCCTAGCTTTTGATGGCGGAATCGGCTCCACTGTGGATCTCTCCAATCTGATGTGTTCTCGTTATCGAGCCACAACTCGCCACCAGTTAGAGGTTCAAAGCCCGCGATTAGGTTGAGTAAAGTACTCTTTCCACTGCCACTCGCCCCTGTTAAAGCCACGCTTGCGCTTGTCGCCAAAGCGAAGTCGACATTTTCCAGCACGTGATGGGTATCGTTGCCATCAACAAAGCTTTTGCTGGCATGTGTAAGTGTGACAATTGGGCTTTCCATTTCCTTTCCTTATAACCAAAACTTACCATCAAAAGGTGTCGTTACTTGTGGCAATTATTGAAGCGACAAGCTCTATAAAACTGTAGACAACAATTTCAAACAATAGAGCGATTTATATCGAATTATTAATAACTTGTACTGCAAAAAGAGGGGAATAGATCAGTGTGAGATGGAATACAGGTGTAAGTGGGAGCTTAGAGTCACCTAGGAGGCTTTTGGGGCTGTTTATAGATAATAAATATCTATGTTAAAAATTGTCCCAATTCCAATTCGTTTTAAAAGAAAACGCCCCCGATTGGTTGAAGCCAATCAGGGTTAGTAAGGCCCAAGAAAATCTAGTTACTTGGACTTTATTGCGAGGATTAATTTTGCTAAGGCACCTAACAAAGCAGCGATAGCGAAAACCAATTCAGGGTTATTCATATTATTACCTATAAAGAAGCTCTCGCCTTATGTGAGAGATTCTTCGTATTATCAACATGCATGTGATGGAAGGCAAGATAAAGAAATGGGGCTACCTGTGGATAACTATCTGATTTATTAGGTTTTACTAAAAGGGGCGGAGGCGGTGTAGCCTTCAAGTTGCAAAGTACTTGCTTACAATAGTTATGAGTGTGTCAAAGAGTCTGCTTTTACTTCTATTTTTCAACGTCACTTAATATGGATCGTACTCAACTTTCCGTAATCAACGACCTAACCACGCTCTAAGCGTCGTTAAGTCGTTATTGGTTTGAGGTCAGGGATTAATTGAGCGCTTCAATCAGAGTGATTTCGCGTTTGATCTGCTTACTCTCTTGCTCAGTTGCTTGCGCCAGTTTCTTTTCGCGTGTGGTTATGGCAGCTTGTTTCGCTTCGTCAGATTTGAACATCAGTTCTTTTACGTTGATAGAAGCGATGTTTGTGTAGCGGCCATCGTCACTGGTCGGGATTGATATGGTTTCATCATTAATCAATGACTTCACTATCTCTCGTTGTTCATTATAACGGCTCTCTAAACCAGAAAGAGCCCATCGCTGCTGAGTTTTACCTTCATACTGACCGTTCTTTTCTTCTTTAAGATACTTGATAGTCATGTTACGGATCGTGCCTGCTTCTTCTCCATACTCTTCCTCAGTATCAAAGAGTACAGTGAACGATTCGCCTTCTAGCACGCCGCCTTTCTTGGTGAGATGACCCATTCGATAGCTATTCATACCAATACGGATTTCGGTTTCATCAGTAACCGGTGTGCCATCTGCAAACGCGAGGTTGGTGATGCGGGTACCTGCAGGTTGAGTGAGGTCTATGGTATAAATCACGCCCGCGAAGAAGTCATTGGTCGAGTATTTTGAAGCTCTGCGCTCAGGGTTAAAGCTGTAGGTTACATCGCCGGGTTGCACTGAGTTGAAGTAGCCCGCAGACCATTCCATGTAGGTTCTTAACTCTTTGCCTGTCATCTGGTAGACAGTGATTTCGCCACCTGCGTATTGGTAGTTGTACGCGATGTCTTTGGCTTTGATCGGACCAACATCGAGCTCTGCATTGTCGTTGTCTATTTGAAGTGCAATGACATTGGCTTTGGGTGCATAGAAGAAGCTCGCTTCTTGGTATAGCGCACTGATGCCTGTGTCTTGAACGTGGACTTGAGGGATACCGCGGATTTCATTTTCTGGGACTAAATCAACGCCGGTAAGCTGAGCGACAGGTCTGTTCGCCATTTCTCGGAGTTGTTTGTGATAAGGCTGGTATAGCTCGTCCATATTCTGATCAGAATCTATACCTTTAATTTTATAGGTGAAGCTGTCTTTGTTGACGAGAGTGAATGTGCCATCGCGCTCTTCAAATTGAAGATCAATACGAGATAGGGCGCGGCCATATTTGTCGGGTTCAGTAATAATAACGCCATTCACAACGGCCTTATCGATGCGAGTGTGCATGTGGCCAGCGACGATGGCGTCAAGCTCTGGGTTTGCATTGGCAATGTCGGTGACACCTGTGTCAGCAATGTCATTCTCGTTCTCAATCCCCATATGGGCAACCAATACGATGGCATCCACTTTATCATCAATTTCTTTGACGATTTTCTTCACTTCCAAGGTTGGATTCGTGAAAGTGACGCCTTCTAAACGGTTGGTGCCTTGCGCAAAAACCTCCGTCATTGGGGTATCCATTCCGATCACGCCGATCTTAATGCCACCGCGTTCTAGAATGGTGTAACCCGGTAAGAATGGATTTCCGTTTTTGTTCTTGATGTTGCCGCCGAGAGACTGCCCTTTAAATTGGGTAACGGCTCTGTTGAGCGTTTTAAGGCCAAAGTCGAATTCGTGGTTACCTAAAACCCATACATCGTATTTCATGTGATTAAAGCCAAGCATCATTGGATCAACAGGCTCGTCTTTGAAGGTTTCTACGAAGTTGCCTTGGATGGTGTCGCCAGCATCGACAAGGATAATGTTAGACTGCTCTTTACGGATATCCCCAACCTTGGTCGCGATTTGGCTCAAGCTACCACGAGTGTTGAGTTTATCTGCCGCGTAATCCCACGCCATAAAATGACCGTGGATATCTGAAGTACCCAGTATCGTGACATCGTGTATGTCGCCATCAGCTGCAAAGGTGGGAAAGGCTAGAGAGAGTAGGATGGCGCTTGATAGTATGTGTCTTTTCATCAGTATGTTCGCATCGTGGTTTTAAGTATGACGCTACCATATAGAATCGAGATTACCTTATGGGTGATCGGTGTCATATTTATAGTGATATAACTTACTGATGTTTCAAATAAATGTGATTCATGACCATCTCGTAACCACTTAAGTTATGGAGAAATGCACCACAACTCTTCGCTATCTTTTCAATCTTCGATTTCTTTAATCAAACTTCCTAAGCGATGGTGTATTAACAAGCACGCTTGTAAGCTGTTGAACGTCTTGCCTGTTGAAATAAACAAGCTATATATCGTCCAACTCTCACTTACTGTGGCAGTAAGATGATCTTGCCCTCTAGGCGTGTGGTTTTCGATTCAATGAGATCAATCGCGGTTTGCACTTCATCGAATGGTAGATAGCGGTCAACGTCGAGCTGAATGTCGTTTGTGATGAAGTGATCTAGCATGGTCGTGAACTTATCACGGCGAACATCTTTACCTTCTGCTTCCTCCCAATAACGCAAGAAGAAGGTGCTGAAATCGATGTGTTGGTTTTTCGCGTACTCAAAGAAGCGTGGCTCGTAAAAATCCAACGACAGCGTCCCATAGTTGATAAAGCGCCCGTTGTTGCCAAGGGTGTGAACAAGATCGGTTCCGGGTGAGCCGCCAATCGCATCAAAGGCAACGGTTGGCATAGGCAAGCCTAATGCCTTAATTTGAGAAACTAGATCAGCGTTCGCATCTATCACCCAACAGGAAGTGGCAGGGTATTGTGTCTGCTGTGATGTAACGACAATGATGTTGAAGCCGAGTGATGCTGATAACTGGGAGAAGATCTTACCGATGGCTGAACTGCCCGCGTTGATGATCAACACATCCTCTTGGGTCAGCTTGGCTATTTCTGTCGTTAGCACCCATGCGGTTAGCGCATTAATGTACAACTGACAGGCGTAGCCATTGTCTAAATGTTGAGGAATTTGGAACAGATCATCTGGTGATACATCGACATAGTTCTGCCATGTTCCACTGGTTGCCACAAGCACTCGTTGATTCACTATAAACTCAGCACTGCTGGATTCTACAATCCTTCCTACCGCTTCAAATCCCGGTACTCTCGGCGGCTGATGGCTATGTTTGTATTGGCCCACACCATAAATCGACAACAGATCACTAGGGTTGATGTTAGTCGCTTCAATTTGTACGCGAACTTTATCTTTGTCTAGTACCCCTAAAGCGACATGTTCTAACTTGAGAGATTCTTTTGGCTGACCGAAACGGAACTGGCTAATTCGGGTATTTTGCTTAGTGTCAGTCATAGTTTGGGCACCTTTATGGATTATGAGTACTGCATTGATTTTAAGTGTAGCGTGTTCATAAACAACCTTGGGTCGCTAATATTGCTTAACATAGCTGGCGTCGGTAAACAGTCGTCATCAACGTAGTCGACATAGTCTGCCGCCGAATCGAAGATCAAAATATCCAAAGCCAAACGATCCAAGCCATATCGGCCTCGGTGGATCATATCCGCTGAAAACACCAATAAGTCACCTGCGGCTAACGGTATCTGCTTACCACCAGAGATGTCATCGCTGCTCACTTTGCCGTTTTCTTCTTGGCGAACATTGTACTCTTCTTCGTTATCCCAACGTTTGTGCGTGCCGGGGATAAGTTCCATGCCGGGCTCATCAAAAAGGGGCACTCGCAGATGCAATACTTGGGTTTCCATGATGACTTTCATCTGGTCATCAATGTCGTAGTCGTATTGACAGTCACGATGCCAGAAGTCTTTTTGCTGCGGGTTTACTGGGTTGAAGAACAGCTGTGTATTCATGAATGCCGGCTTGTTCGGAATCACCGCATCAACCACATCCATCACTTGTTTCGAGCTGATGAAGTCGAAAAGCACGCTTCTATCGTCGGCAGGCAAATACTCGCTTCCCGTAATTAAAGACGAGTTAAATGCTTCTTCTTTATAGAATTCTTCGTTGTCTGCTTTCCATGATTCATGAAATTTCAGCACGACTTTTCTAAGCGATGCAATTTGAGCTTCATTGAAATAATTTCTGATAACAAAGTAACCATGTTCGTCGTAACGGTCACTTAATTGTTGGCTGTTTTCTACCACTGATTACCTTCGTTCATTCTTTGCTGTGCAATAACCACAGATTTCTTGGGCGCATAATGCCAGACAGTCGCCATTCAACCAAGTAACGAGTGCAGAAGCCTGTAGATTCCGTGATGCTATGGAGCCATGTGTGGGCGAGTTTTACATGCCTATCCAGATCATGTACTCATGCGACAAGAATCTCTGCATATGTGATCTATCCCTTATTTTATAAAATACAAAGATTCATATAGTGAATGTTTCTTTGGTTTGTATGATTATTAACCATGTTGTGATTTGGTTTGCGTATGGAAGATAGAAAATCATGGATGGTTTTTCGCTGGATATGAGAACACTTAATTTTATTATTATTTTGTTCTCTTTCATTTACTGTATTGGCTTGTTGTTATTTCAATTCACTCAACAGTCCATTAAAGGGCTTTCAATCTTTTCCATTTCAATATTTGTTATCGGAACTGGGCCGTTGATGTTGAGCCTAAGAGGGGAGTTCCCTGATTGGGTCACCGTTATTGGTGCCAATATGGTCATTGCGCTTGGTTTTCATCTCGCCTTGTATAGCTTATGTCTGTTTCGAGAATACTCTCTCAAATGCACCTACCTCAGTAGTCTAATGATGTTGGCTCTTTTGCCATGTTTTATTTACTTCACGTTCTATGAGCCTTCCATAAAGGCTCGAATTATCCTCATTAGTTTATATCTGGCTTTTGTGACTCTTTGCACTGCCTTTGCGGTATTAAAGGGCCGGCGTGATGACTTGACTCTAGGTATTCGGATGATGGCCTTGTCATTTACGATATATGGCGGGTTTATGGTTTTTCGAGTTGTGGTGACACTATTTTCCGCTGAGCTCCAGGATTTCATGGCGGCCACTCTCATTCATCAACTTGCCTTTTTAGTGAGCATCGTTCTTATTGTGTCGATGAGCTTTACAATGCTTTGGCTGATTAACGCAAGGTTGCTTAGTTCTATTCACGAGCTGTCCTACAGCGATCCTCTAACGGTACTGGGAAACCGCAGAGCATTAGATGAGATGGTTCCAGTTATCATGAAGCAGGCGGAAACCGCACCTGTTAGTGCCATTATGATGGATATTGATAATTTTAAGTCGATCAATGACCAACACGGACACATTGTAGGTGACCTCGTGATCAAGTCTTTTGCTGAAATGGTTCAAAGTGCGATAAAAACATCGCCTAAAGCCAGTGCGTTTCGTTTTGGCGGAGACGAGATAATGATTTTATTGCCTAATGTCGATTTCCAACAAGCTCAGGTTATTGCCTGCAAGTTACGATTGTCTATTTCAGAGGTATCAGCAGTACAAGAACATGAGATGTTTCTGACATCGAGTTTTGGTGTTGCTCAGCTTCACCCGCATGAGAGTTGGAATGGGTTTATTAGCCGAGCCGACAAAGCGTTATATCAAGCGAAAACAAACGGTCGCAATATGACTTCAATTTGTCCTAGTCATATTAACGAGCTCGTCACTGCCACATAACCAATACTGCTGCGATAGAAAGCAAGATGAGCGCAAGAATGTCTTTGCGCGCGATGCTTTGCCCTAACCAGAAATAGGATATCAACACCATGAAGATCACTTCGACTTGCCCGAGTGTCTTTACGTACGGCACGGCTTGAAGCGACATCGCGCTAAACCAACCCAGAGAACCGATAACACTCGCTAAGCTTGTCATGATGACTAGTTTCGACTTCTTGAATATCAGGCGCAGCGTGTCGCGTTCTCTGAAAAAGAGATACGTACAGATAATCACTGTCTGAAGGGAAATGACGAGGAACAGCACCCAAGCAGCGCTATGAGGGAAGGGCAACCCTATGCTCAAACTTGCTTCCCGTACCCAAAGAGACGTTAAAGCAAAGGCGGTGCTACACGCCATACCTAATAAGAACACTTTCGGGGACAAGCTTCGCCAGCCAGAAGCGCTACTCATGATTAGCACGCCTAAAGTACCAATAAGTACGCCGACCCAACCTGTTAGTGTCAAAGCAGTACCAAAAAACAATACGGATAGCACAGCAGATACGGGGGCTTCACACTTGGCTAAGCCTGCGCCTATCGCATAGTTTTCGAGCTTGAACAGCATCACCATTAAGCCGGTCGCGAGGATCTGCATGATGGCGGCAGCAACAATATAGAAAACAAACTCACCCGAAAAATCCGGTGCGGATACGGGCTGCCATTGATAGAGGGCGCAGAGGTAAATAAGGGCGATAGGGCTAGCCCAAATAAATCGCGCTAACGTTACGCCAGCCACGCTCATGGTGCCACTTAATTTACTTTGAAAGGCATTGCGCCAAGATTGGCTAAAGGCGGCAAGGAGAGTAAAGGCTATCCAACTAAAAGACATGACGCGTCCATGTGTTATGTAATTTGGTGGTGATACTAACAAAAAATCACTTGATAAGAAGTGTCATTATCTGTTTATAGCCACAGGCTCACCTTGATTCTCTATTCGGCAGTAGAGATATCTTCAACAGTTCGATGCTTTCTTCAGAAGATCGGCTGTTTCTTGTTTTTGAAATAGAACAGCGCGCTGATCGAAATGAACAGTAAGGTGAAGTAATAGAAAAACGAAGACAGTGAGGCCAAGAAGGCAAGGTTCTGTTCTATTTCTTGTTCGGTGAAGCCCTGAGACACCAACTTATAGTAGTAAGCGTACAAGATCCCGATCAGCCCGTATCCGAGGTTAAACATTAAACCTTTGAAACTAAGAACGGTGGCTCGGTTGTGCGATTCGGTCTTTTTATTCAGGTGGTAGCTGATGAAAATGTTCATCGTCATGATGATAAAGATTAACACCAACGCCGGAATGACCCCGTAAATCGACCAACCTAAACTGATCCAGTAATAAGTCGCCATGCTTGCTAAACCCATGACCACAATGAAGGTTTTAGGCTCAATACTCTCTGCTAATCTTCGGCTTTGTCCTGCCAATATAATCTTAAGCAAACTTATACCCGCACCAATAAAACCAAAGTAGATAATTGGAATATCAATCGCCAGATAGTATTGGCTGTTCATGGTTAGGAACATGCGTGAGGTGTGTTCGAATAGGCTGTAGTAGAGCAAGATGAACAGCACGTAAGGTGTAGCGAATACCCATTTACCCGCATCGATCGTCAATTTAAGACTTGAGATGGTGGTTGCCAATTTGGTTTGGTCGCTTGGCATCACCTTTTTCTCTTCGCGCATATTAATCGCGGCATAGATGGCGATCATCGCTACAAATAGGGTGGCGAACACAGGAATACGCATCAGGTCTTTAGTGCTTTCTGGTTCGGCTAGTCCAAGGAAATGAAAGATGTTCGTCATAAAGTTCACGTCGTACATCGCCGCACCAATCAGCGTGACAAAGATACCGACCGTTGAGGCGACACGAAGCTGGATTTGCAGCACTCGCGGCCACAACTCTTCATTACCTTGTTCTTTTAAGGTGTCGTAAGCCAATGCCTCGTCGGCGCCGCTGGCCAGTGCCATCGCTAAGCCACTGAGAATCCGGTTAATCAGAAAGACTATGAACACCAAGTCGGGGTTTCCGGTTGGCACTAAGGCGATCATTGCGATCTCAACAAACATCACAATCGAAGACAGCACCACCAGTTTCTTGCGGCCTAAGGTATCGGCGAATGCACCCGACGGTACTTCAGCAAGCACAATGGTGGCCGCCCAAACTACATTGAGCATCGCGAATTGAGACAGGGTTAACCCGTAATCTAAATAAAGTAGTGTGAATATAGGGTAGTAAAAACGCGCAAAGTAGCTGCTTCTAAACATCAAGAAGTAGCGGACATTGGGAATTTTAAGGATCTCTTTGAGCGTCATGATAATTTCAGTAATTTAGATAACACATTATTATGTATAACCCTTTTACTCTTTTAAATCATGGAATTGTTGCCAAATCCCTAAAATATCTGGTTTGGGTGATCTTCGAACTCATTGTTCATAGTGGGTTATAGGTTTCTCGTCTTCAAATCACTTTCCCCTATTCATTTAGTTTGTGGTGCCGTTTCACTTGTTCGACTGATTTTGGTGCAAGATCGAACTTCTACAACGTCGCTCTCGTATTTACATCTTATTGTATGATTTAATTATTGGTAATAACGATACGCAATGAATCCAATGTAATTGAGGAAGCGAGCATGATCTTAGAGTCATTCAGTCTGGAAGGTAAAGTAGCGATAGTGACAGGCTGTAACACGGGGCTTGGGCAAGGTATTGCATTAGGCCTAGCGGAAGCCGGTTGTAAGGTTGTCGGTGTTAACCGAACAGAGCCTGAAGAGACTATTGAGAAAATGAGTGCAGCAGGTCATTCGTTCCTAAACGTGAGTGCTGATCTTCTCGAGCAAGCGTGCATTCCAGGGGTTATAGAGCGCACTTTGGCTGAGTTTGGCCAAGTCGACATTCTCGTGAACAATGCAGGAATTATTCGCCGCCAAGATGCTATTGAGTTCTCAGAGCAAGATTGGGATGACGTAATGAACGTGAACACCAAGACGGTGTTCTTTATGTCTCAGGCTGTTGCAAAGCAATTTAAGGCTCAAGGTACTGGCGGAAAGATCATTAACATTGCATCGATGCTCTCATTCCAAGGTGGCATTCGAGTTCCTTCCTATACGGCTTCAAAAAGTGCTGTGATGGGCGTGACACGTGCGATGGCGAACGAATGGGCGCGCGATAATATCAACGTGAATGCGATAGCCCCCGGTTATATGGAAACGAACAATACTCAAGCTCTGCGTGAAGATGCTGAGCGTAATCAAGCGATTCTTGAGCGTATTCCGGCTGAACGTTGGGGTAAACCGCAAGATATCGCAGGTCCTTGTGTGTTCTTAGCATCATCAGCATCGGATTACATTAATGGCTATACCATTGCTGTTGACGGTGGTTGGTTAGCACGCTAGTTGGTTTTTTATTCTAAATTTTGAGTTTGCAGCAATCTTGCAGGAGAAGATAAATGAAAATCGCTTTAATGATGGAAAACAGTCAGGCAGGTAAAAATGCCATGGTTGCAGCTGAGCTAGAGTCAGTGGCGGGTGGCATTGGTCACGATGTTTTCAACTTAGGTATGACCGACGAGAATGATCACCACTTAACGTATATCCACTTAGGTATCATGGCCAGTATTCTGATCAACTCAAAGGCTGTGGACTTTGTTGTGACGGGATGTGGAACAGGGCAAGGTGCTTTGATGTCACTGAACCTGCACCCGGGTGTGGTTTGTGGTTACTGCCTAGAGCCATCAGATGCTTTCTTGTTTAACCAAATCAACAACGGCAATGCTCTCGCTCTCGCTTTTGCTAAAGGCTTTGGCTGGGCAGGTGAACTCAACATTCGTTATATCTTTGAAAAAGCGTTCACAGGCGAGCGTGGTAATGGGTATCCACTAGAGCGTGCAGAACCACAGCAACGTAATGCAGCAATTTTGAATGAAGTGAAAGCGGCGGTGGTAAAAGATAACTTTATTGATTCTCTGAGAGCCATCGACCAAGATCTAGTGAAAACAGCGGTTGGCAGCGAACGTTTCCAACAATGCTTCTTTGAGCATTGCCAAAACCAAGAAATCGCTGATTATGTTCGTTCACTTTTAGATTAATTAGAGCGTTTAGTTCTGATAGAGCCAGCCTTGTTCGGCTGGCTTTTTGATGAATAATTAAAGGAAAGTTGTGAGGCAGACAGTAATCAACTGGAAAAATGGCGATTCGTGTTTTCCTGAATTTACTCTTCATCTTCGGTTTCTTTGGGAGCATTCGACGCCCAGTCTTTTTCAAGCCAGTTATCGAGCACGTGTTGCAGCACGTGTTGCAGCACGTTCAAGGAGGTTGGTTTCTCTAGGCGACCATCCATCAACTTGCTGATCATATCTAACTCGTGCTGTCCTGATTCGCCAGACAAAGCAATGATTGGCGTTTGAGGAGAGCGTGCCTTGATGATTTGGCTTGCGTCAAAACCATTCATTATCGGCATTTGTACGTCCATTAAGATCAAATCGACCTTGTGTGTTTTGAACAGCTCGACGGCATTCTCGCCGTTTTTAGCTTGTAAGCTATTTACGCCAAGTCGACTCAGGTACATCTGAACAAGCGTGCGTTGCACTTCTTTATCATCGACGATAAGCACGGTTGGAGCCAAATGGTTCTCTGGGGTTAGCGTACTTGTTGGCTCTGAACTTTGCGTTTCTGGCGGGTTATTTGGCTTAGCTTCAGCGTTGGTTTTGTTTTCAGTTGCAGTTTGATTACTTTTCCAATCATTGAAGTAAGGCGTACGAAGTGCGTCTGCTTTGGGTGCATTGGGTACTACCGGGAAGTACAGGTGGAACTCAGTAAACTCCCCAAGTTTAGAGTGGCACTCAACTCGGCCGCCAAATGAACGCATCACACGTTGGCAATAGCCAAGCCCTAGGCCGCTACCACCGCTTTTTTGGTAAGAGAAGAAGTCATCAAAGATCTTATGTGCAATGGCTTCGTCAATGCCAGGGCCGGTATCTCGGAATATCAGAACGTTCTCGTAAGGCCCTGTGTTGGTGCTGATCTCAATTTGGCTTTCTGGATAAGAATCAAAGTAATAGATTGCATTACGTATCAGGTTGAAAATAACGAAATTGAATAAGGTTTCATTGAGCTTTGCTACAAAATCAGCGTGTTGTGGTAAACGAATGCGTTCAATGATCTTTTCATTCTCAAAACCATAGTGGCTTACGGCTTGATCTACGGCTTTGTGGATAGAGGTCATGGCCACAGGGCCGTGTTCAGGCGTACTGTCACTGACTTCGCGCAGGATGATATCAATCAGTTGTCGCCCGCGTTGAATCGCCGCTTGGCCATTCTCAATATCCTTTAGGATTTGTTTAGCTGGGGCTTGGTTATCAATGTGCTGTTTTAACACCTCAAAATGCAGCTGCACTTGAGCCAGCGGGTTACGCATTTCGTGTGCGATAGAATTAGCAAGCGCGCGACTTTGGCGAATGCGTCTATCGGCTTCAATGGTGCTTTGTACACGAGTTAACAAGGTTTGCAGTGCAGAGATCTCTTCGTTAGAGAACATCTTATCGTTGCTCTTATGTGATGAGACCAATAAGTGCGTGACCGATTTCCCCTGACCAAATAAAGGCATCACCAAAGCGGTGTCGTTTGAGCTCATCTTGTCATATAGGGCTTTTATCGAGCGCTTGGCTGGTGCGGTGTAATCAAGCTCCTGAGACAGCTCATCGAACACTAAAACGGACTTGTTGGTAGACAGGTAATCTTCGTAGAAGGTTTCGTTGTAGTTGCTGTTCACCAGACGCAACTTGTCTTCGGGAATCTGCAATAGGCTACCTAATCGACGCATTGCATCATCAATCGACAGCTTGAAATCGTCTTCTAGTGAGAGGATCTGTTGTACTGGCGTTTTCTTGTTTCCGTAGACAAAGAACGAGGCGTAGTGGCTTACGCGCTTGTAGAGAACATGCCACGTGATGCCGATAATCGCGCAGATTGGGATAGCAACAAGCCATTGACTGTCGTCTGTCAGCGGGATAAATATCGCGGCAAAAGGGATCACCAAAATAGCACAAACCAACATCGCATTTAGGCTCATGTACGCCAGGTATTTCACGCTGTAGAAGCGCGAGGTCAGCAGGGCATAGCCAACGAACAACATTTCACTTATCGACAAAGCTGGTGGCAGCCAAGTGAGCGAGAAATCACGCAAGAAGTAGGTCATGCCTAGGTGGATCGTCGCAGTAGACAGCATGAAGACTAAAATGCCGGCGATCATATAGTTGGTTTTGGCTAAAGTTAGCTTGCTGCTGTTGGCGCGCATGGCCACCAGGTTGAGTAGTGTTAGCACTACAAAGCTAATCATCCCAATAAAGAAGTACGGCGTATGCGGGCCAAACTCAATCACGAACTGGCTTGGGCCTGCAATGGTGACGTGTTCAACGGTTAACCCCGGACTTAAATTGATAAAGAAGGAGTAGACGGTCAGGGTGACGAAAATGGCTTGCTGCCACACATGAACCTTACCATTACGTTGTTCAGCGGCGAGTTTGCACGAGAAGTAATAGGCAAAGGCAAACGCAAAGAACGAGGCGAGGTTGGCAAACTTTGCGGCGAACACGGCGGCCGAGGCCCCAAGTTCCGGTAATAAGTCGGTATGGAAATAAGCGTTACTGCTGATCCACGCAACAATGCAGATCGAATACGCGATGTAAGGGGCATGGTGTGTCCCTGCGATCACTTCGTTCTTCTGTTTCAGGCGATAGCAGTAATAGAACAACCACATGACAACCACAGCCACGGTTGCAAGCAGTGTGATTGCTTTTGCATAGATGATCGCCTCTAGGCCGAAATCAAACATGTTCATCCTTTTTCACCGAGCTAGTTTTTCCTGCCGAGCGCGACTTTTCTAATGACTTTCTGCTTTCTCGCACTGCGCGTTTGTAGCTTCGAAAATCGACATTATTGAACGCTTTTACCATCATCTCAAAATTCCAGAATCCACGATAAATTGTCGTGCCATCGTCATTTAATTCGCAATATCCAGAATGGAAGTATGCATTGGAATCAATGGTTTGATAAAACTGAAGCATGAAAGGTTGCTCGATAATAGTGAAGCCAATCTTATAGCCTATTTGGTGTAACACACTCATCAGCTCTTTTTGAGAAAGGTAGAGGAAATAGAGCTTTTGTTGGGTATTGCCACTGACTGTCAGACGTAACACCTCACACAGGGCATCTTTGTCGGACAATTGTAACTGGAATTGTTGGTCAAATTCTGGGAGAGAGTAACATTTTGACAGTGTAGGCGGTGTGAAAAGTTGTAACCCTGCGAGTTCATCGTAGCCGTAATTGGGTAAACAGTATTGCCATTGCTCATTGCTGAACGGCGGTGCGTAACTTAGCCAAGTGTCATTCTTAGACCAGTCTTGAATCAGCGCAGAGGAAACCAGTGTTGGAAAGGCTTCATCGACTGGATGCTTGAGCAGAATAAAATGCTTACCTGCCTGAGAAAGGTGTAATAAAGGCAGCATCTCAAACCATTTCTCGCCCTTGATGAACACCTCGAGATTGCTTAAAGCAATGGCATCGCTGATTGGCATTCCTTGTGGGTGACTCGGTGTTTGTACCAAAAGTGGCTCATGTTCTATCTGTTCGATGATCGCACCGTAATAAGCACTGTCATTGATAGGGAGGTCGACATGAGAAATGGAGCTTGGATTTAATGGAGATTTTGCTTTGATCGCAGCAATTTCACACTCACACCAGAAATCTAGCCAATGCATATAGCACTGCCCTACAGCCTGCTCTAGAAGAGCAATCTCTGCAGATAGTGTATTTGGATAGCGCAGAATCAGATCGCGGTAGTCCATCACCTCAAACAATACAGAGTAGCTTTTGTTTTGATGCTCTGGGAAAAGCAATTCTAATTGGCTTCTACGATATTCAGTCACGCTTTGAAAAAGCTCAGTGCGCTCATGTGGCTGATAAGTGCTGATGACGAGCTCTATCAGCGCTCGCTGTTTTATTTCGATAGACAGACTGCTAGCCAACAGTGAGCCTAAAGACGACGTTAATTTCATGTTTAACCTAGCCTAGGTTTATATAATTATTTTTATTTGATCTGCACTATCTATAGGACACTGATTTTAGGTATGTGTTTGAAGTTACGTTACTTTGAGAGAGCCAATCGTAACTTTACTTGTGTCCATGGTGTGAGAAGTAAGTTGCATAATCGGGCGAGATTTTACTACTTGCACTCACCCTCAACAATAAAGATTTTCCATATTTGAATGAATTCAAAGATGAACAAAATACATTATTATCAACAACTTGTAGGGTTGGATCACAGTTTTAAAATCAGACATGATTAAGTCGAGCATAAACTTTTGGATTTATAAAATAATTTCAAATATCTATTTTTTGAACCAATATCATAATCCACATCAAGATGAGCTCATCTTATTAATCGTGATAGGAATGTTTTTGGTGTGAAGTATGTAATTATCTGATTAATTATGTCTGTATTATTACTCGCTTATTCTCTCGCTACTCATTTTAATGATTTAAATATCAGGTGGATAAAAGCAGAGCTCCAGTGCTCGTCTTGTTTTCCTGACAATCTCCTGTGTTTATAGAGTAGTTACACCATAATCTCTGATGAAGTGATGACATTCGAGGTTTAAGCTTGCCTGCATATGAAACATTATTGCGAGTAATCCCTCGTAAATGATTGAGGTAGAGAGAATTTATGAAGAACGTACGATTAACATCATTACTTGGAACAGCAACCTTGTTTAGTGTCGTGGCGTTAGCTGGGTGTAGTCAGAAATCAGAGGTACCAACTCAACCGCAAGAGAATGCGAACCCTATCTGCAGCACTAAAAACCTGACGGGTGGTTGGTCGAAAAGTGAGATAACACCAGAAGCCAAGCAAGCTTTAAACGCAGTTCTTAGCCAAATGAACACTTCAGCTGAGCTCAAGCAGATCCTGAGTGTTCGAACTCAGGTTGTCGCGGGTTTGAATTACGCTATTGAGTTTGAAATGGATAATGGTGAAGTGTGGAACACCATCGTTTACCGTTCTCTACAAGGTGACATCGAAATGACGCAACCTGCACAGAAAGGTCTTCTGTGCTCATAATCTAGATGTGCCAGTGTCTTGTGAGATAGGCTGATAGCAAATAAAAATGGCTCCGTATTGGGAGCCATTTTTGTTTTTAAGAAGACTGATTTGTTGAACGTTTTCAGTCGGCCAACTCGGGCTCAGCTAACTCCTGAACACAAGCACGGCTGATGTCTTCATCAATGTAGGCCATACCGAGTTTATTGAGGTAGTCCATGCGATCAGCAGTGCGAAGCTCGATGTCGGGGCCTGCAATGTTATTGGCTTGATAAATTTCAGTGAGGTGAGACATGAATTGCTCGCCCACACTCATCATCAATAGACTCATTGCTCCTACGTCCGGTCTTACTTTGGCACGTTGCTTTTCAGATAAGTTTACCGCTAATACGATAGGCTGTTCTTCACCTTCGAAGCGAACGCCTCGCTCACGAACGGTTTGTTGAGCCCAGTAATATGCCAGTTCTTTGCTCTGGGTGAGAAACACTGGCTCAACCGATTCGGTGTAGTTGTTGCCGATGGTCGCCATAGTTTTTGAAGCTGCTTCGTTGAGCGCTTTGTCTCCAGAACGTTTTAAACCTTGGCCTTGAATAGAAGCCAATAAAGCGGAAGATGTGCCGTGATACCAAGTATCACCCGTCGCGAAACCATTCTCTGATAACAGTGTTTTTGCATCTTGTAGGTGTGTAGGTATTGAAGTCATAGGCACTCTCAACAAATAGGAATCTGAACAATTATGTATACAGTTAGCTTAAACAGAAGTTGTTCGGTTAACCGTGGTGTGGAACACAAATCTGAGGCTTTGAGATAAAGCTGGCAGTACAAGCTTTATCTCAAAGCCTTCCCCCGGATCTTACCTAAGTAAGAGAGAAGGGCGGGGGAGGCTTTAGTTTTAGCGATTAATCAAATTGGTTAGACGTATTCGCTTCGCCCGCTGCTTTTAGTGCATTCTCACCAGCGAAGTACTCTTTGTGGTCATCACCGATGTCTGAACCAGACATGTTTTGGTGTTTAACACATGCGATACCTTGGCGGATCTCTTTACGTTGAACATTAGCAACGTAACCCAACATGCCTTGGTCGCCGAAGTACTCTTTCGCAAGGTTGTCGGTAGACAGCGCTGCAGTGTGGTAAGTAGGCAGAGTAATCAAGTGGTGGAAGATACCCGCTTCACGAGATGCGTCCGCTTGGAATGTACGAATCTTCTCGTCAGCACTTGCAGACAGTTCAGTTTCATCGTATTCCGCACTCATTAGGCTTGCACGGTCGTAAGCTGATACATCTTTACCTTCTGCTGCCAGTGCATCGTATGCTTGTTGACGGAAGTTTAGCGTCCAGTTGAATGATGGAGAGTTGTTGTATACCAGTTTAGCGTTAGGGTGAACTTCACGTACGCCATCCATCATCTCTTTGATTTGACCAATGTGTGGTTTCTCAGTCTCAATCCAAAGAAGGTCAGCACCCGCGTTGATTGCTTCAATACAGTCGAATACACAGCGGTCTTCACCTGTACCTTCGCGGAATTGGTATAAGCCTGAAGGCAAACGCTTAGGTCGAACTAGCTTGCCGTCACGGTTGAAGCAAACATCGCCTTCAGCCATATCAGCAACATCGATCTCTTCAACATCTAGGTATGAGTTGTAGATATCACCTTGGTCGCCAGGTTCTTTCACTACGGCGATTTCTTTTGTTAGACCAGCACCTTGTGAATCGGTACGAGCAACAATAACGCCATTGTCGATGCCTAGTTCAAGGAAAGCGTAACGAAGTGCGCGAAGTTTTGCGTGGAAGTCAGCATGAGGAACCGTTACTTTGCCGTCTTGGTGACCACATTGCTTCTCATCGGCTACTTGGTTTTCGATTTGTAGACAACATGCGCCTGCTTCAATCATCTGCTTAGCCATTAGGTAAGTTGCTTCTGCGTTACCGAAACCAGCATCGATATCGGCAATGATTGGCACTACGTGTGTTACGTGGTTGTCGATTTTGTCTTGGATTCGGTCTTGTAGATTCACATCGCCAGCTTCACGTGCCGCGTCTAGCTGACGGAACAAACCACCTAGTTCACGAGCATCTGCTTGGCGTAGGAAGGTGTATAGCTCTTCTACTAGGCCTGCAACCGAGGTTTTCTCATGCATTGATTGGTCTGGAAGTGGACCGAAGTCAGAGCGAAGTGCCGCGACCATCCAACCTGAAAGGTATAGGTAACGACGGTCTGTCTTGCCATCAAAGTGCTTTTTAATCGAAATCAGCTTTTGTTGGCCGATGAAACCATGCCAGCAACCCAGAGACTGAGTGTATTGAGAGCTATCTTCGTCGTAAGCCGCCATGTCTGCACGCATAATATCTGCCGTGTATTGCGCAATATCCAGACCTGTTTTGAATTTGTTTTGAGCTCGCATACGGGCTGCAGATTCAGGGTTAATTGCATCCCATGGAGCACCAGCAGCGCTTTTTGCAACTTCAATCTTTTCGATATCTTGTGTAATTTGCGACATAACTATTCCTTAGTTTCACGTGGACATGTTGGCCAATTTGGCGAGGTCATTTGATTTGGATTAAATCTAACCATGGACAAAGAATAATCATGTATGTGATAATTTTGTTAATTTATAGTTATTATGTTCGGTATTTTTCTTATGAATATTGCTCGTGTAGACCTTAATTTACTTGTGTATTTAGACATGTTGCTACGTGAAAGAAACGTAACGCGTGCAGCAAATCAACTGGGTATTACTCAGCCAGCCATGAGTAATGGCCTACGCCGATTGCGTGATCTGTTTGAAGATCCGCTATTGGTGAGAACCAGTGAAGGGATGATACCGACTGAACGAGCACATAAGTTGCAGCCACTGATTCGAAACATCTTGGTTAATGTAGAGAAGACACTGCAGCCGACCACGGAATTTAATGCAGAAGACAGTGAACGTGTGTTTCGTATCATGGCGAGTGACTATGCTGAGTCGACTATTATTCAACCTCTTCTGAAAAGGTTAAGCGAGATCGCGCCGAAAATACGACTGGATATCATGACGCCAAGTGACGTGAGTTATCAGGATGTAGAGCAAGGTACCGTTGATATAATTATCAATCGATTTGACGATATTCCACAGTCGTTCCACCAAATGAGCCTTTGGCACGACGGGTTTTCTTGCCTATTTAGTTGTGACAATCCAATAGCCGACAACTTCGATATTTTGTCTTATCTAAAGGCGCAACATATCTGGGTAAGTAAGACCGGAATGGGAACCGGAGTTGGGATCAACCCAAGCGAAGCGCAAAAGCTCGGTTGGATAGATGAAGCATTAATGCGCATTGGTAAAACGCGCAATATCACGGTGTTTACTCGACACTACTTATCGGCGATTCTCTTCGCACAACAAAAGAATCTGATCCTGACCATTCCAACCAAAGCGGCTCAACTGCAGCGCAATAACCCTAGATTATTGATCAAGCCTGCGCCATTTGCGATTGAACCCTTTGAGGTGAAGATGGCGTGGAGTCCATTATTACAAACCAATCCCGACCATCAGTGGATGCGTCGCTTGATTAAAAGTGTCGCTAATGAAATCGAGAGTGGAGTGACGGAATAACACAGTTTGTGGGGTATTTTTTTTGTGAATATCCAGTATAACTGGCATAAATTAGCTAAATTTATGTCCGTTGCGTAAGTTTAATCTAGTAACGTAAATTTGAGCTAGTAACGTAAATTTAAGCCAGTTACGTAGATTTAATGAGTAGTCATCAGTTAGCTTGAGAGAGATTTTATGAGCAGTCGTATTCAACAGGGAAGCTTGAACATTGATAGCACCCTCTACCAATTAATTAATGAGCAGGTAATTCCTGGAACAGGCATTGTCGCTGAAGACTTTTGGCAATCATTTGCAACTATCCTTAAAGACTTGGCTCCCAAGAACCGCGCACTGCTTATCAAGCGTGAAGATCTTCAACATCAAATTGACGTTTGGCACCAAGAGCGTGCGGGACAAACGCTAGATGCGGCCGAGTACAAACAGTTCTTACAGCAGATTGGCTACCTAGTTCCTGAGGGTGATGACTTTCAAGTAACGACTGCCAGCGTTGAGCCTGAAATTGCAACACAAGCGGGTCCGCAGCTTGTTGTACCTATTATGAATGCACGTTTTGCACTTAACGCGGCCAACGCACGTTGGGGCAGTTTATACGATGCGCTCTACGGAACAGATGTCATCAGTGAAAGTGATGGCGCGGAAAAGGGAGGAAGCTTTAACCCGGTACGCGGTGCTAAAGTGGTGAGCTACGCTCGAGGTTTCCTTGATGACGCTGCACCGTTAAACGGTGTCTCTCATAAAGACGTGACTAAATACAGCATCAGCAACGTCAGCATTGGTAATACACTGACAGCGACCTTAGACAACGGCGAAGAAGTCACTCTAATCGATCGCAACCAGTTCATTGGTTACCAGGGTGATGCAAGTGCACCTTCAAGCATTCTGCTTAAGCACAATAATCTACATATTGAAATTCAAATTGACCCAAGCGCACCAATTGGCAGCGTTGATGTGGCTGGTATTAAAGATGTGCTGGTGGAATCGGCACTGACTACGATTATGGATTGCGAAGACTCAGTAGCTGCGGTCGATGGTGAAGATAAAGCGTTGGCTTACCGTAACTGGTTAGGCTTGATGAAAGGTGACTTACAAGAGTCGCTAGAGAAAAACGGCAAAACCATCGTTCGTAACCTTAATCCAGACCGCCAATACACTAGCGTGACGGGCGGTGAGATCTCGCTGAAAGGTCGCAGCATGTTGTTCATACGCAATGTGGGCCACCTGATGACCAACCCTGCCATTATTGATGCAGACGGTAACGAAGTCCCTGAAGGAATTATGGATGGCATGGTCACTTCGCTAATCGCAATGCACGATTTAAAAGGGAACAGTGCTTACCAAAACTCGACCGCGAACAGTATCAATATTGTAAAACCTAAGATGCATGGTCCTGAAGAAGTCGCGTTCACCAATGAGCTGTTTGGCCGCATTGAAGATGCATTAGGGCTAGATCGATTCACGATCAAAGTCGGCATCATGGACGAAGAGCGTCGTACTTCAGTCAATCTTAAAGAGTGTATTCGAGCGGCTAAAGATCGCGTTGTGTTTATCAACACAGGTTTCTTAGACCGAACGGGTGATGAGATTCACACCAGTATGGAAGCGGGGCCTTTTGCTCCTAAAACACAGCTGAAAACCATGACTTGGATTGGCGCATACGAAGATCAAAACGTTGATCTTGGCTTAGCTTGTGGCCTGCAAGGTAAAGCCCAGATTGGTAAAGGTATGTGGCCAGAGCCGGATAATATGGCGAAGATGATGGACGCGAAAATCGGACATCCACAAGCGGGTGCCAATACCGCTTGGGTTCCTTCTCCAACCGCCGCGACTTTGCACGCGCTGCACTATCATAAGGTGAGTGTACCAAGTCGTCAGAAAGAGCTTCGTGAGCGAGTGAGAGCCAATGTTGATGATATTCTTACTATCCCGCTACTGGGCAACCAAAAGCTGACTGCGCAAGATATTCAAAGTGAGCTGGATAACAACACACAAGGTATTCTGGGGTACGTGGTTCGTTGGATTGATCAAGGCGTTGGTTGTTCGAAGGTACCTGATATTAACGATGTCGGCTTGATGGAAGACCGAGCGACGCTGCGTATTTCAAGCCAACATATTGCGAACTGGTTACGTCACGGCATTTGCGAGGAAGCTCAGGTAATGAAAACCATGAAGCGCATGGCCGCAGTGGTGGATGAGCAAAACGCTGGCGACCAGAGCTACCGTAACATGGCGCCTGACTTTGAAAACAGCATTGCATTTTCAGCGGCGTGTCAGTTGGTATTCGAAGGCTGTGCTCAGCCGAGCGGTTACACCGAGCCAGTACTGCACGCGATGCGTCTAAAACTGAAAGCACAGGAATAGCGAAGCAACCGAATAACAAAAATAGAGAATGTAAAATACTAAAAAAAGAAACCCCCCTTTAACCGAGCCCAAGGTGCCGCGCTTTTATAGCGCGGCTTTTTTTTGATTCATTTTTGTGAAGGGAAAGGTGGAAGTGGGTCAGGTTAGTGATCACTAAGACTTAATTATTTCCGAGCCCTAATCACTGCCAGAACTTAGTTACTACCAACCTTATTTTCCGCCAAAGCAAAGATACTTAATGTCCATGTACTCATCGATGCCTTCTTTCGCACCTTCACGGCCAATACCTGATTGTTTCACGCCACCGAAAGGCGCGACTTCGGTTGAGATCAGGCCATCATTAATACCCACCATACCGTACTCAAGTGCCTCTGCGATGTTCCATACTCGATGAATGTTCTGACTGTAGAAGTACGACGCTAATCCATAAATGGTATCGTTGGCCATCTCGATAAGCTCTTCGTCCGTGTCGAATTTCATCACAGGCGCGACTGGGCCAAATATCTCTTGTTGAACGATGTCCATGCTGTGTTTTACATCTTTAAGAACAACAGGCTGAATGAAAAGCCCATTAAGCTCCTGAGTTGGCGTGACAGGCGCAGCACCTTGTTCAATCGCTCGGTTTATCAAAGCTTGGATGTTGTTCTTCGCATTCAGGCTGACAACAGGTCCAATCGTGACACCCTCATCTAAACCGTTACCAATCTTAAGCTGCTGAACCGCTTGATCGAATTTAGCCACAAACTCATCGTACACTTTACTGTGAACGTAGAATCGGTTCGCACAGACACATGTTTGACCTGCATTACGGAACTTCGACGCCATTGCGCCTTGAACGGCCGCGTCGATGTCAGCATCGTCAAACACAATAAAAGGTGCATTGCCACCAAGCTCCATAGAGGTGCGTTTGATGCCTTTTGCAGCTTGAGCCATCAAAATGCTGCCCACACGGGTCGACCCAGTGAAAGAGATTTTTTTGATCAACGGATGCGAAGTGAATAGGTTGCCCACTTGTTCAGGGCTTTCACCAAGAACGACTTGAAGTAGATCCTTAGGGATACCCGCTTGATAAGCCAGTTCAACCACAGCAAACGCAGAAAGCGGTGTCTCATCCGAAGGTTTCACGACAAAGCTACAACCCGCTGCTAAGGCAGGAGCCGCTTTACGAGTGATCATTGCAATCGGGAAGTTCCATGGCGTAATCGCACATGCGACACCAATAGGCTGCTTGATGGTCACCAAGCGTTTGCCAGCGACTGTGCTAGGAATGGAATCACCATAAGTGCGCTTTGCTTCTTCTGCAAACCACTCAATGAAGCTCGCGCCATACACCACTTCGCCTGTCGCTTCGGCTAACGGCTTACCCTGTTCCATTGTCATGATTCGAGCAAGGTCATCTTTGTTTTCAAGGATCAGCTGGTGCCAGCGATGAAGCAGTGCAGCACGAGATTTAGCAGGAATTTTTGCCCACTCTTTCTGTGCTACATGAGCTCGTTCAATCGCGCTCGCTAACTCTGTTTTTGATGATACCGGTGCGTGCCCGATGAGTTCACCCGTTGCTGGATTGGTCACGGCAACCGCGTTATTCGCTTCTGTCACCATAAAAGAGAGTAAGCGCTGGTTATTAATTTCTAGCATGTGATTCCTTCTTGATGATTACTTAACACGTGTTGGTGCTGTTATTGAGTTGATGTCTATGCAGTGCTGATGATTCGCTTTAGCCTGCCAAGGTTATTCTTGCGCCCAGTTGTCTGCTTCTATCTTCGCTAATGCTTTTGCTGCTTTTTGAAGTGCGGGCAAGAATTTTATTGCTTCATCCGGTTTCACTCGAATCACAGGTGCTTGGATCGCTAGGCCTAGGTTTGATTGACCAGTTGGTGAGGGTATCAGCACAGCGATACAGACTAAGCCTGGTAAAAACTCTTCATCATCAATAGCAAAACCTTGGATTTTCGCTTCTTCAATGTCTTTCTCTAGAGTCGAATAGTCGGTAATCGTGTTTACTGTGTATTGAGTCAGCGGCACATTTTCAATTAATCGTCTGCGCTGCGACTTAGACATGTGTGCTAAAAACAGTTTGCCGGTAGCCGAGCAGTGCACGGGAACGCGAGAGCCGGGGTGCAGGTGAAAGCGAAGGGGGGCTTCAGTTTCGGCACGATCGAGATAGATGATTTCGCCACTTGAAAGAGCGGTCAGGTTACAACTCTCACCGACTTCTGCTCTCAGGTTCTCAAGGATAGTGCGTCGCGCGCTGTGCATGGTGCTATTCAAAAGTAGGTTTTCGGCAAGTTTTCTGAGTCGAATACCTGAGCTGTAGTGCTTTTCGTCGCCATCTCTTTGAATGATGCCCGCCGCTTCTAACTGTTGAAGCATTCGGTGCAGCGTGGGTTTTGGCAATCCGGTCTCTTCGACTAAACCTTGCAGAGAAATAAACTCGTCTTTTTGCGCTATCACCTCTAATAGTGCAAAAAGTCGGAGGGTCGGTGTATCCCCTTGAACTTGCGGTGTTTCTGTTTGCATACAGTGATTCATCCTTGCGATATGTCTATGCCTAAGAGTGTACATACCAAATCATTATTCTTCAATTATCTGAATAAAATTTGACCTTTTCTATTATTCTAATAATATAAATATAAATTATGGAACAATTAATCTCAATAAATGGAATTTTAAGATGAAGGCGATTGAACGGATTATTGATAAAGCTCATTTAGATCGTAAGCGCGTTGTTTTGAGTGAAGCGGAGGACCCGCGAGTGCTAGCTGCTGCAAGAATAGCAATCGATAAACAGCTCGCTCACATCACACTTGTGGGCGATGAATCGGCGATCATCGCTGCTGCAGAACTTCACCACATTAACCTCGCTGGCATTCATATTGTTTCTCCACAGGCGTCGTCACTCAAAGAAGTGCTCGCTGAGCGGCTGTATACATTAAGAAAAGCTAAAGGCATGACTTATGATGACGCCCTAGAGCTGGTTCAAGATCCACTTGTTTTTGCCAATTTGATGGTAAGGGAAGGACTGGTAGACGGCACAGTTAATGGCGCGGTTTATACCACGTCTGATGTGGTGCGAGCTGCGCTGCAGATTATCGGCCCCGCGCCAGACAGTGAATTGGTGTCCAGTTTCTTTCTGATGATGTTGTGTGAGCCTTTCCATAATCTTAAAGGCGGCATGATTTTCAGTGACTGTGGTTTGGTGATTAACCCCAATGAAACCGAGCTAGCATCGATTGCAGTGGCCGCATCAAACAGCGCTCAAACGCTACTGATGGAAGAACCTAAAGTCGCAATGCTGTCTTTTTCGACCAACGGCAGCGCCAAGCACGAATCAGTCGATAAGGTTCGTAACGCGGCTCAACTCGTGAAACAGCGTTGTCCCGGAATCGCCGTCGATCAGGATGTTCAACTCGATGCCGCGATTGTGACTGAGATTGCCGCGAAGAAGCTGCCAGATTCAGAGGTGAAAGGTCAATCGAACGTGTTGATATTCCCGAATTTAGAAGCCGGTAATATTGGTTATAAGCTTGCGGAAAGGTTAGGCGGGGCAGTTGCGATTGGTCCACTGTTACAAGGGTTGAATCAACCTGCGAATGACTTATCAAGAGGGTGTTGCGCACAAGACATCTTTAATGTGATCGCGGTGACCGCGGTACAAGCGCAGCAAGGAAAAACAGCAAATTCAAAGACTGACGTGGCGGCTGATTCTGAAAAAAGAGATGAATCGACATTTGATTTTAGATACTAAAATCTAGCTCCTGAAGCTGATACTCACATTCAAATCAACCCCCCAAAAACAACCTAACTAGGACTGCTGATGGAGTTACCTGTTTTACTCGCTATTCTTGCCACCATCGCGGTGGGTACCTATTTTCAAACTGTCACCGGATTTGGCCTCGGTATCATCGTGATTGGTTTAACGGTTAGCCTTAATCTGGTTTCCTTACCCGTTATAGCCGCTGTGGTCAGTATTGTGACCTTGTTCAATTGCTTGGTCGCATTGATGGGTAAGCCACTGCTTGGGGAACTCAAGATTCTGGTGGTGTTGGTCATCGGTATTATTCCCGGCGTTTCGATGGGGGTGTACTTGCTGGACGAGTTAAGCGATTCGGCAACGCATATTCTCCGAGGACTATTGGGTGCGATGGTGCTATTCGCAGGTTTGAGTTTTATGTTCAAACCTAAAACCAGAAAAGAGCGCTCGGCAACTGTATCGTTTTTGTTGTCTGGTTTTAGTTCTGGGCTCGCGGGAGGACTGTTTGGGATGGCGGGCCCACCGATTGTTTATCATCTCTATCGACAGCCTTTTACCCTAGATCTGGTACGAAGTACATTGCTGATGGTGTTCGCTTGTACGTCGATGTCCCGTACCGTTAATGTCTATGCCGCTGGTGATATGGAAGCGAGCATACTGTGGTTGTCTGCTATTGCTGTTCCCTTGGTGGCGCTTGTGACTATGTTTGCTCGGCGCTTCCCGCCGCCGTTGTCGAATGACCAACTCAGAAAGTTGGTATTTATAGTGTTGATGTTGATTGGTGGGTATTTGATGGCTGTTTCTGCATGGTCGTTGCTTGGCTTTTCGTAAAATCATTCTCGACAAAGGAGGCTAGTGATTCGCTAGCCTAAGCCTCTCTGATTAAACACGCTTTAGCATCTCAAAGATCCTCCTAGATAACCCAAACAAGCAGCTCTCCTGCACATCTAAAGTGATGTTACTGCGGTAGTACGGGCTCAAATCGACGCCCATTCCCACGCCATGAATCTCGATACTGTTTTTGAACGATTCGCGCTCAATCACTTGCTTGAGATGATTATCCAAATAGAACTGATCATTGGCTGCGCTGGTGGCGGTATCCATCGGGCAGCCGTCTGAGAACACAATCAAAACCTTTCGCTGTGCGCTATGTTGCTGCAAGCGCTGGCTAGCGAACTGAACCGCTTCACCATCAATCCCTTCTTTAAAGATGTCTGCTTTGCGAAGGCTCGCAATGCCAAGACGAGAGCGCCTCCAATGGGTATCAAAATCCTTAAACACTATGTGTCGAACTTCGTTTAAACGGCCTGGGTGTTTCGGTTGGCCTTGCTTGAGCCACTGTCGGTAAACCTTGCCACCGTTCCAGTTGTTGGTGGTGAAGCCGATAATCTCGAAAGGGATGTTGGCTAGCCCGACCGATTTGAGAATTGTATCCATCAGTAGACTCAGTTTGTGACTGTGTTTTTGCATTGAGCCTGAGCAGTCCATCAAAAATGTGATAGCACATTGATGAGATGCGCCAACCTCTGGCTGATAAAAGACAGAACGATCCAACGGTGAAGTGATGAGCTTGGTGATGGTGGTGGCGTTAACAATGCCTTCTTCTAAATGATCCTGACGTCGATTCCTTTGGGACGTCGCAACAAAGCTGGTGAGCATAGCGGCTAAACGGCGGGTGTTCACTTGTCTCGCCATAATGTCATCGGTGAGCTTTTGCCTCAGTTCGAGTAACAGGGCGCGCCTGACGAGTTTATCTGCAGCAACCACTTGGTCAAATTCTGAATTAAAGACCTGATAATTGGCGCCCGACAGTTCAAACACCTTACTACTACCCGTGATATCGGTATCGACGTCTTCGTCTTGAATGTCGCCATCAACGATAAGAGCAAGCTGCGCGAGGATCTTGATATCTTCTTCAACCGTAGGGGTTGGCGAGTTATTACTCTCTTGTTCTTGGTTGATGAGTTCTTGCGCTAAAGAGGCCAGTTCATTGGCGCAGTGAGCAAACTGTTGTTGGTCGGCTCGATGTGCCTTCAAGCGCTTCAGGCTGCTTCCGAATATAGGTACGATGCCCGCACGAGTTGATTCAACGGTTTCAGCAATCGGCTCAGAAACTGGAACACCGGTTAAGCGGGTGTGGATAACCTGCATCAATGTGAACAGCAGCATGCCAATTCGTGATTCAGTAAAGCCATTTTGATGGTACTGATCGCTCCAATACGCAAAGTTGAACTGAATGCTCTTAGTCACACCTTTTAGGTAAGACGGGACTTGTGATTCTATTCGTATTTGTTCGCAGAAATCATATAACAGACGTTCGACTTCGTTTTTTGGTCGTAATGAATAGTGAAGATCAGTATCTGACAACAATAGTCTCAGTGCCGATGAATCGATCTTGCCTTGCATTGAGAGCTTGCTGTTTGTTAAATCATGGCGAGAAACAAAGGTGAGATCGTTGGTGTGTGCAGACTGATAATAGCAGGGACTATTACCGTTATAGAGACGCTCTCCCCGATAATTCAGGTTCAATTCACCACTGATCGCTCTAGCGACAGACACACCAAGGTCGAGGATCTTTTTCTGCTGAGAAGAAACATTGGCCATGGTTTACGACTCCGACTGCGCATAACTCTGAGTAGGCGTTTCTAGGGCCTCACCAAAGCAGCGGAAGTAATATTCGCTTACCAACTCTTTCTCTTCATCTTCACAACGGTTTAGGAATGAAAGCCTAAATGCCGTGGCTACGTTATCGAATATTCGGATATTTTCGGCCCATGTGATCACGGTTCTCGGAGACATTACCGTCGACAGATCGCCTGCTCTAAAACCATTTCGTGTTAACCCAGCAGTTGCGACCATTTTCTCAACTAACTGCTGACCGATTTCACTGTTCATCTCTGGGCGCTTGGATAACACGATCTTAGTTTCATGTTGTGGATCTAAATAGTTAAGCGTGGCGATGATGTTCCATCGGTCAAGTTGGCTATGGTTAAGCACCTGAGTACCGGAATACAAACCCGAGAAATTACCCAAACCAAGTGTGTTACAGGTAGCAAATAGGCGGAAAGAAGGGTGAGGCGTGATCACTCGGTTTTGCTCTAAAGAGGTGTATTTGCCGTCTTGCTCTAAGAGTTGTTGAATCACAAACATTACATCAGGTCGTCCTGCATCGTATTCGTCTAATACCAGAGCTATGGGTTGCTGGATACTCTGTGGAAGAATGCCTTCTTTAAATTCTGTCACCTGCATTCCATCTTTAATGACGATGCTGTCCTTTCCTATGAAATCCAATCGGCTTAAGTGCCCGTCTAGGTTGATCCTCAAACACGGCCAGTTCAATCTCGCGGCGATTTGTTCAATGTGGGAAGACTTGCCCGTTCCGTGTGTACCTTGTATCAACGTGCGGCGATTAGAAGTGAAGCCCGCCAATATGGCTAGCGTTACTTCAGGATCAAAACAGTAGTTAGGATCGACCTTGGGTACATACTCTCCCGCATGTTCAAACGCCAATACGGTTAGGTTGCTGTCGATGCCAAAACACTCTCTCACACTTATTGGTTGTGTTGGTATCAATTCCGCATCATTCATTTTTCTTCCCTCTTAATAGCTTCCATGACTGCCGCGATGGGCGGTATGTCATCGATTAATAACAGCTCACTCTAAGTTAACGGCACTTTTTGTACGAAAAACTATCAATAATGCGATCCAGTTTTATTAATTAGAATGAATTGTTCCAATTTAATATAAAAAGTTGACGCGCAAAAAATCTACTACTAAGGTGAAAATGAATTCAAAAAAGAGACGATTCATTCCGAAAAATGAAATTTTGGTTAACTCAAGGAGAATGGAAGAATGAGTGAGCAAGAAAAACGTACGGTTGTTTCCGGCACAGTAACAATGACACCATCAGAAGCGTTCGTTGAAACTATGGTTGCTAATGATGTTACCGACATGTTCGGCATCATGGGGTCAGCATTTATGGACGCAATGGATATCTTTGCTCCTGCTGGCATTCGATTGGTCCCAGTGGTTCACGAGCAAGGTGCTGCTCACATGGCAGATGGTTATTCTCGTGTCTCTGGTCGCCATGGCGTGGTTATCGGGCAGAATGGCCCAGGTATTAGTAACTGTGTGACTGCGATTGCAGCGGCGTTCTGGGCACATAGCCCGGTCGTAATTGTGACGCCAGAGACAGGTACAAAAACAATGGGCTTAGGTGGTTTCCAAGAGTGTAACCAGCTTCCAATGTTCCAAGAGTTTACTAAGTATCAAGGACACGTAACGCATCCAGACCGTATGGCAGAATACACAGGTCGATGCTTTGACCGTGCAATGAGCGAAATGGGTCCGACTCAGCTGAATATTCCACGTGACTACTTCTACGGTGAAACTCAAACCGAGATCCCTAAACCCGCGCGTTTAGACCGTGGTCCAGGTGGTGAGAAATCTCTGAATGAAGCAGCAGACCTGATTGCTGAAGCGAAATTCCCAGTCATCATTTCTGGTGGCGGTGTGGTCATGGCAGATGCAGTTCAAGAGTGTGCAGCGTTGGCAGAAAGACTAGGTGCACCTGTAGTGAACAGCTACCTACACAATGACTCTTTCCCTGCTAGTCACCCATTATGGTGTGGTCCTTTAGGCTACCAAGGTTCGAAAGCAGCAATGAAATTGATGGCTCAAGCGGATGTGGTTATCGCTTTGGGTACACGTCTTGGTCCATTTGGTACCTTGCCTCAACATGGCATGGACTACTGGCCGAAGAACGCGAAAATCATTCAGATTGATGCAGACAACAAGATGCTTGGTCTGGTTAAGAAGATTTCGGTTGGTATCTGTGGTGATGCAAAAGCAGCAGCGGTTGCTCTATCTGAAAGATTGGAAGGCCGCGCACTGTTGTGTGATGACAACAAAGGCGCTCGCCAAGATACAGTCGCAACAGAGAAAGCACTTTGGGAAAAAGAGCTTGATGAGTGGACACACGAACGTGACTCGTTCAGCTTAGATATGATTGAGGAAAACTCACACGAGACTCCGTTCTCTGGTGGTGAATATCTACACCCACGCCAAGTATTGCGTGAACTAGAAAAAGCGATGCCAGAAGACGTAATGGTCTCGACGGATATCGGTAACATCAACTCAGTGGCAAACAGTTACTTACGCTTTGAAAAACCACGCAGCTTCTTTGCAGCAATGAGTTTCGGTAACTGTGGCTACGCGTTCCCGACCATTATTGGTGCGAAAGCGGCAGCACCTCATCGTCCTGCTATCTCTTATGCAGGTGACGGTGCGTGGGGTATGAGCTTGATGGAGACCATGACATGTGTTCGTCATAACATTCCAGTGACAGCCGTGGTATTCCACAACCGTCAATGGGGTGCAGAGAAGAAGAACCAAGTCGACTTCTACAACCGACGCTTTGTTGCTGGTGAACTGGATAACCAAAGCTTTGCAGAGATTGCACGAGCAATGGGTGCTGAAGGTATCACGGTTGATAAGCTTGAAGATGTAGGTCCAACCTTGCAAAAAGCCATCGACATGCAGATGAACGAAGGCAAAACAACCATCATTGAAATCATGTGTACTCAGGAGTTGGGCGACCCGTTCCGCCGAGATGCACTATCAACACCGGTTCGTTTCCTAGATAAATACAAAGATTACGTATAAGTCATAGGAAGTTTGCCCGGCCAGCGCATCATCGAGAAGGTTATCGAGCGCATGGTCGGGTAATATTAACGGGTATTGGCAAGTGCTTAGGTGAAGAACATAAACGCTTAGTTCAATAATCTCTAGTTAAACATTAGAACACTAATTAAATGGCTCATAAGTATATAAGTGGTTTTAGATATATACACTTTGTCACTCGTTATTATTAATCGATCCTTAACTAATGGATCCAAAAATAGTTCTTTGACGAAGATGTATACCTATTATTATTTTGGAAAGTTATAGCTGACGATGTTAATTTTATAATCGTAAATGTTGATGCTTGGATTGTACCGAATTTAAATTAAGTGACCTATTACATGCATGTTGTGAAAAATAAACGTTATATAAGTTCAATAGAAGAACTGTATGAAATAATCGATTCGCTAATTGCTGAATGTAGTGGGTATCGTGGTTTAATTTATAACGTGTGTGATTATGAAAACAGTAATCTGATGCCAAGCTTAGGTCGCTCAAATCGAAAGAATATTCGCCGTGTCGAACAAGAGATTCTCTCGACCGTGAGAGTTTATGGCGGGCATTCGTTGAGTGCACACGAGATAAACGATTGGTTATTGATGTGTTTAGCCAAGAAACAGGGGTTTCCTACCCGTTTACTTGAGTGGACAGATAACCTGGTCAATGCGTTGTGGTCTGTGTGTCATAGCCAAAGTAAAGACTGTATCAATATTATAAAAGCTATTGATTATCAAAATGTTAGTGTTTTTAGCTCGCCGTGTGATCTCAACAAAACTCAGATATTTAATGTGGCGGACTGCGATCAGCAAGAGCCACGCAAGGACAAGTGGTATTCCATTCACCCATTTAAGGAAGGTGGCAATGATGCCATTCAGCCTTTGTACGATGAGAAAGAATATTCAAACGGTCTAGTGTCCGTTCATATTCTTCCATCAGTGAAAGTAAACCTGATAAAGGAGTTAATATCCATGAATGTTTTAAATGAACCGACAGAGTATGTCGAAGAGAAACTAACGGATTTAAAAAACGAAGCACATGCAGATAACAACCAAGTCATAAATAAAGGTGACGGTAATATTGAATTGCAAGTTAATACTCATGATCGTCAACTTGAACAGTATGGTCGAAAGTATCATCAAGACTTTGATTTCGACTAAAGGCTAACACGTTCTAATTTAATTATACCTCTTATGTCGTCAGTGAAAAGTTGATTAAATAAAATTAGAACACTAATTAATTTATAAAAAGATGAAATCTGTGAGCTTAGAGATTGTTTATAACCTAACTCGAAGTTAGAGTGATGAACCTTGTTATCGAGTTGTTAAATTTTCACAAATCTAGTTTAAACACTCTAATAAAAAAGTGGCGCAAAGCTACTGAAATTTAAACCAATAACGAAAACATAAAGGATTCTGGAATATGAATATGCAAACCAATGCGGCGACATTCGTGCTGGAAAACCAAGTCGATACAGCCTTTTTACAGTCTTTCAGTGATGCGTGGAATAACCATGATATTGAAGCACTCATGTCTTTCATGACAGAAGACTGTGTATTCCACACGGTGGCAGGAGAAGGCTTGCTTGGAAACACTATCGAAGGGTACGAAGCGGTTCGAAATAGCTTTGAATTGGTTTGGCAGAACTTTCCAGATGCGGCTTGGAGTGACCCTGTCCACTTTGTATGCGGTGACCGTGCTGTGAGTGAATCAACGTTTTCTGCGACGAACCCGGATGGCAGCGTCATCGAAGCTCGTATGGTTGATGTGTTTACCCTGAAAGACGGAAAAATCAGCGTAAAAATCTAAGTCCTGACGATAAACCGATTCTCACGGAGATGTTGCACCTTGCGAAAGAAAACGGCCGAGGTGTTTACACCTACCGATGGTTAAACCCGCTGTCGAGCAAAGTAGAAACCAAGCATACTTACTATCGAGTGATCGACAATAAGTTGGTTGGAGTGGGTTATTACACAAATTCAAACAACACGTAAACGTGTTTCTACTGAACCCTCAACCCAGTGAAATAAAGGGCTGGGGGCTCGAAATACCGGTTTGTGTAAAAAAGCAATTTAGTAAAATTCACACTGTGAAATTTTTGTTGTGAAATTGTGACAAAAATACAAGTAGTATGAAAAACATGGAAACCACACAGTAAAGAACAATTTTGAAAAGGGTCTATTGGGATGTTTGACCTAAATGAAATTTAAAGCCGTACGAGGGATAGACTATGAATATGCTGACACTAGACAAAACAGAACTTCACAGAAACCATTCAACATTTATTGCTGAAGCTGTCTTTGCCGTCGAAATGGTGAAAGCAGACAAGCAACTCGAAAAACAGAAAATGGCGAAACAGTTGCTTGATACTTTATTTCCTCTTGAGGCGGGTTCACACGAAGACGCGGTGAGCTACGAGATTGATTACCGACATGTTCAGGTTTACTTCAAAAACGGTGAGCACACCGGCCTAAAACGCGCTAAACACTTTGTAGCTTACACAGGTGATAAATCTAAGCCTTCAGCAATCCTATTCCGTGATGAAAGCGGTACGCACGTTGAAGTGACAATCGGCGCTCGTAAAGGCACAGGCCGTCTGGAGTTGGTTGATATTCAAGATATCCAATTAGAGACGTGCACTACGTTTGGTCAAACTGAGGCCAGCCGTTCTTCTGGCATCCGTCACTGGGTGAGCTTAGTAAAAGGCGATGAAAGTGGCCGCCCGAATGCATCAAGTGAAGACAAAGAGTTCACTGCGAAAAATGGTGAAGACTATAACCTAGGTTTTTGCTTCGCAATCTAACGAACTGTCTTTGAAATGTGCAGTGCTGATCTGTGAGACGCAGCGCTGACATTTGAGCACTGATTTCTCTTTTACCTTTGGTAACTTTCCCCGCCCCTATAGCGGGGCTTTTTTATGGTTCATCGCGGATTAGCGGGAACTAAAAACAAAAACGGTAGTAA
>NZ_JBFSUL010000036.1:0-48077 GCF_041467395.1 Vibrio sp. 10N.247.310.98
AGACTGTGACAGAGTCCTTCGGTAATTAGACCGTCAACCTCCCTCGGTAATCACACTGAATTTTCGCCCGTGGCATTTTCTAGTTCAAAAGTCCTCCTTTCCGACTCAGAACCGAACTCTATATGAGTTGTCGGGAGATTTTCTTTTACCCTCCCTACATCAAACGGATCCATAGCTGATCTTCCTAGCGACTTACAACGTAAGAGGCCGATTAAAAGGGAGAAAAAATTATGGCCACCGTTTATGTCAGCATCGGAAGCAACATTAACCGCGAATATCACGTCACAGAATCTCTCAAAGCATTGAATAGCCGCTTTGCACCTCTACACATCTCTAATTTTTACGATTGTGAGCCTGTTGGTTTTGAAGGAGACAACTTCCTAAACCTAGTCGTTGGGTTTGAATGTGACCTTTCTATCGCTGAACTGGCTAAGGTTCTGCATCAAATCGAATTAGAGAATGACCGCAAGCGTGAAACTAAAGAATACGCTTCGCGCACGATGGATATCGATATCCTTCTTTACGGTAACGAAGTGGGCACTATCGATGGAGTAGAGCTGCCTCGAGGTGAAATCACCGAGTACGCTTTTGTGCTTCGACCGTTAGTTGATGTTGCCGCGCAAGAACTTCATCCCACTCTAGATATCTCTTTTCAGCATCTCTGGAACAACTTCGATCAGCTGAGTCAGAAAACCGAACTTATACCGTTCGAGGTCAGCTTCACTTAGTCCCTGTAACTGCTTTAAACAGAACGCTTGAGCTTTATTGATCTTTTCCTCTAATAGGCACGTAACTCACTCTACCTTCTAAGGATCGGAAACTGTTATGAATCACAATGCGATTATCACCATCACAAATCTCAGATTAAGAACCTTCATCGGCTTCAACGAAGAAGAAAAAACCAAGCAGCAAGACATCGTCATAAATGCGGAGATCCATTATCCCGCGAACAACCTTTGCCTCTCTGATGATGTGGAGAACGCACTTAACTACAAAAATATCTGCAAAAAAATTATTGAACATGTTGAATCTGGACGGTTTCTGCTTTTAGAAAAGTTAACCAGCGACGTACTCGGTATTTGTATCGACCATTCATGGGTCCGATACGCTCAGGTGAGAATTGACAAGCCTCATGCTCTACGTTTCGCCGATTCCGTCTCGCTCACCCTGAGCTATGAAGCAGAACTTGAAGATTAACTCATAAGGAGCGACTCAATGCTAACCACAGAAGCTGAAAAAGTAAGAGAAGCTTTGCTCGAAAAGGGGCTTGAAACCCCGATGACATCGAGCGAAATGAACCCCGACCAGAAGTACAACCGCATCAAAGGGCTTTTGACGGAAGTTGTCAGTACGCTCGGGCTGGATTTAACCGATGACAGTCTCGCTGAAACACCTCATCGCATTGCAAAGATGTACGTTCACGAGATATTTTCAGGGCTCGACTACAATAACTTCCCCAAAATTAGTGTTATCGACAACAAAATGTCAGTTGATGAAATGGTTAAGGTATCGGATATAGATTTAACTTCGACGTGCGAACATCACTTCATCACCATCGATGGTTTAGCACAAGTGGCTTATATCCCAGAATCCAAGATTCTTGGGCTATCTAAAATAAACCGTATTGTTCGATTCTTTGCTCAGCGTCCGCAGGTTCAAGAACGCCTTACTCAACAAATCCTGGTCGCGATACAGGCTCTGGTTGAAACAGAAAATGTGGCTGTGACGATTAAAGCAACTCACTACTGCGTTAAATCGAGAGGCGTTATGGACGCTAACTCTGAAACCACCACAACCGCGCTTGGTGGCAGTTTCAAAACTAACCCTCAAACTAGAGCTGAGTTTTTACGATGAGTGAAACGATTCTAATAACTGGAGTGGGGAAGCGTTTAGGATTCGCTCTGGCGCAGCAACTTATATCTGACGGATACAAAGTCGTTGGCACTTACCGAAGCGACTATCCCCAGCTGAAAATACTGCGCGACAGTGGAGCCGACTTGCAACAGGTAGATTTTTATCAACAAAGTAGCTTAGAGGGTTTTTTGCATTATGTTGGTCAAGAATATAAGGCGATTCGAGCCATCATCCATAACGCTTCCGACTGGCAACCGGAGAACAAAAAAAATCCCAGTGAAAACGCATTACAAATCATGAACCAGATGATGACGGTTCACGCTACCGTGCCTTATCTGGTTAACTTAACGCTCAAAGACCAATTAATGTCTGGCGATAAAACGTCGGACATCATCCACATCAGTGATTACGTTGCGGAAAAAGGCAGTAAAAAACACATCGCTTACGCGGCCAGTAAAGCTGCACTCAACAACCTGACGCTGTCGTTCTCAGCGATGTTGGCTCCCAAGGTGAAAGTCAATACTGTCTCTCCTGCCATGATAAAATTCAATGAACATGATGACGAGGCGTACAAAACCAAAGCTCTGAAAAAAGCACTGATTCCCGCAGAGGCAGGCTTTGAAGAAGTGATAGATGGCATTAAGTTTGTTTTGGCTAGTCACTATATGACAGGAAGGACTTTGCACCTTGATGGCGGCAGGCACTTGAAGTGAAGTTCATGCGTTGTGATCTTGAGGCAGGATAGTCAACTAATCTATTCGTCTTTCATATCGTCTAACTACATTTTTTTAAGTTGTCCCTCGACACTTTTTGGGTTTTAGACATTAGAACGTGTTTGCATGGGCGACTCACCAAACAACTGCTTGTAGCTTTGGCAAAAATATCCCAGATGAAAAAAACCAAAGTCAAAGGCGATTTCATTGATGCACCGTTGTTCGCTCGGATTTTGCAGAATGCGCCGTACCTGGTTGAGACGTACATTTTGTATAAATTGTTTTGGTGATATGCCACAACAGGACTCAAAGGTGTATTGCAGCGTACGGCGACTGACATAAACCGCATCGCACAGTTCAGACACGGTGACGGGTTTACGGTACTGCGAGTTATCTAGGTACTGCCTAATTCGACGCATGGTGTTCTCACGCTGTGAGGCATTGGTTTTTTGCATATTTTGATTAGACGATTGAGCGAACAATTCGACCAACATATCTTGAACAATGGATTGATGAGTTTGAAAAGACCAGCGAGATTGACTCGGGGGAGAGTAGTAAGCTCAAGTAAGCTTTTATTTGTTGGGTGTAGTGTTGAGAGCAACCAAGAAAGTGGCTCTTGCTGTTTAATGATTCAATCTCTAGCTGTTGCTGAATCATTTCAACCAGTGAAGGGCTTATGACTAACCCATAAATAGAAAAGGTTTCTGGCGTAAGTAGCTCAAAATCCGCCCCAGCCTCACGGATCAAAATACTATCAGGATTACCTTGTGCGTAATTGATGTGTAAAGGTCTATCGTTAGCACTGATCCCTAACCAAATCCCTTCATTAATACGACATTGCTGCTTGAGTTTTCGGTTGCTGTCTTCTCGAAATAGGTGCACGTGAGAAAATTTTCGTTCACGGATCTGACCTAGAAAACTTCCTTGACTCAGTTGGTCATATTCTTGCTGCCAGTTAAAGAGGCTGGCTGCCTGCTGATTTGCATCAAATGTGTTGAATGTGCACAAATTAGGTGCATAACGCATCAATTCTTCATCCTTTCTCATCATTCCATGACCTACCCATGTGACCCATATTAGTACAGTGTGTCTTTAAGTTTATGTTTATTAATGCTTTTTTATGTTTGCCGATTCTTGATATTCATTCGGTTCAAAAATCGCTTAATTACTCATATATACAAAAGGTTATTGAGCAAGAACTGAACCAGTTTATGAAGAGGGAATTTATGACAGCAGCTTATCGCCGACAACAAGGGCACCTGGTTTTTAACTTTGAGTCGTTAGCAGATCTGATGGCAAAGGCTACGCCAGAGCGTTCAGGGGATGTTTTGGCTGGTGTATCTGCGACTTCTGCTGCAGAGCGTGTTGTAGCTCAGATGACACTGGCAGACTTGCCCCTAAAGACGTTTTTAAATGAAGCGGTGATCCCTTATGAAAGTGATGAAGTTACTCGTTTAATCATTGATAGCCATGATAGAGAGGCGTTTAAAGCGATTGATCACCTTACAGTGGGAGACTTTCGGAACTGGCTGCTAAGTGATGAAGCCGATAGTCTCACGCTTGCAAAGCTGCGTCCTGGTTTAACTCCAGAAATGGTGGCTGCAGTGAGTAAGATCATGCGTAATCAGGATTTGATCCAAGTCGCCAAAAAATGTCGGGTAGTGACTGCGTTTCGTAACACCATTGGCTTGCCTAGTCGTTTATCCACCCGTTTACAGCCCAATCATCCAACCGATTCTCTCAATGGCATTGCCGCCAGTATTTTTGATGGTTTGATGTATGGCAATGGTGATGCTGTGATCGGCATTAATCCCGCAACAGATAATGTACCACAGGCAATTAAGTTGATGAATCTGATGGAAGAGGTCATTCAACACTACCAGATCCCGACCCAATCTTGCGTATTAACCCATGTTACAAACACGATTGAAGCGATTGAGATGGGCGCTCCGGTGGATCTCGTCTTTCAATCTATTGGTGGTACTCAAGGTACGAACGACACCTTTGGTATTAACCTTTCGATCCTTAAAGAAGCAAACGAAGCGGCGCTTTCGCTGAACCGAGGCACCGTTGGAAGTAACGTCATGTACTTTGAGACAGGGCAAGGAACATCTCTCTCTGCCAATGCTTTTCATGGTGTGGACCAACAAACTTGTGAGACACGGGCTTATGCCGTAGCGCGTCATTTTAATCCATTGTTGGTTAATACCGTGGTCGGCTTTATCGGCCCTGAATATCTCTTTGATGGAAAACAGATTATTCGAGCAGGGCTTGAGGACCATTTTTGTGGCAAATTGCTTGGCCTGCCGATGGGGTGTGATATCTGCTATACCAACCATGCCTATGCCGATCAAAATGATATGGATAACTTACTGACATTGCTCGGTGTCGCTGAGTGCTCGTTCATTATGGGGATTCCGGGTTCCGATGACATCATGCTCAATTATCAAACAACCTCGTTTCATGATGCACTTTATGCACGCAAGGTGTTGGGTTTAAAACCTGCGCCGGAGTTTGAGGAGTGGCTAACTCAGATGCAGATTTTTGATGATGTAAAAGATGTGCGCCTAAATGAACGACTCTCCGGCTCATTTTCTGGCGCTCTAGCACAACTTAATGGAGGCCCCGCACATGGGTAAGGTGGTCTCTATGGCAAAACATTCTGCTTCTAAGTTGGTAACTCAAAACCCTTGGCACGAGCTTAAAGGTTTTACATCGGCACGTATTGCACTGGGTCGAAGTGGAAATAGCGTTCCAACTAAAGAGTTGCTTTCATTTCAACTCGACCATGCACAGGCGATGGATGCCGTTCATTGTGCTTTAGATGTGGATTCATTGGTTGAGCTCATCGCTCAATCAAACTCGGTCATTCAACACACTTCTCAGGCACCAATTAAGGCGCACAGCAAAGCGACAGACAGATTCATGTATTTGCAAAGGCCGGATCTTGGTCGTGAGCTTGATGACGTCTGTTGGAATCAGTTGCAAGCCGTTCTTCATTCAGAGTCTCCCCCGTTTGATCTCGCGATAGTAGTGGCTGATGGCTTGTCTTCAATTGCCATTCAAAATCATGCAAATCCAGTCATTGAGCATCTGCTTTCTTTATTAGGGGAAGACGAAGTGCCGTGGCATGTTGCTCCTATTACTGTTGTGAGGCAGGGCCGAGTGGCAATAGGAGATGATGTTTGCGAGTGCTTACAAGCCAAGATGGTGGTGGTTTTGATTGGTGAACGCCCGGGACTGACCTCTCCAGATAGCATGGGTATGTACCTGACTTGGCAGGCAAGAAGAGGAGCAAAAGACTCTGATAGGAACTGCATTTCTAATATTCGCCCACAGGGGTTGGCTTATGAAGATGCGTGTAAGCGAGCGGTATACCTATTGAAGGAAGCTCGTCGGCTAGAGCTTTCTGGGGTCAACCTTAAAGACCGTTCGAGTATCGAGGAAGAAGGTGGTGAGCAGTTAGAAGACAAGCACACAGGCAATTTTTTAATTGGATAAAAGACAAAAATAGAGGGATTTACAATGTCAGAACATCAGGAATATTTGGCGCAAAGACAACTTAAAAGGGGTACTGCTGGGTGGATTTTGCTAGCAGGGTTAGGCGTTTCATACGTGATCTCTGGTGACTTTGCAGGCTGGAACTTTGGTATCGGTCAAGCTGGTTGGGGAGGCTTTCTTATTGCTGCAATTGCTATGGCGGTGATGTACTTTACCCTTGTCCTTTCTTTGGCGGAGATGTCTGCGGCTATTCCCGCAGCAGGAGGTGGCTATAGTTTTGCTCGACAAGCCATGGGACCAACGGGGGGATTTTTTACCGGCTTATCCGTCTTAATTGAGTATGCCCTTGCACCTGCCGCGATTGTCATTTTTATTGGCTCAGCGGTGAATGAACTAATGGGTATCGATGGTCCTCTTGTTTACGCGATCTTTTATGCCATCTTTATCGGTATTCATATGGCAGGGGTAGGAGAAGCTCTGAAAGTCATGATGGTCATCAGTGGGTTAGCCGTACTAGCAATTCTTATGACAGCAGGCGTATTGGTTAGTGAGTTTGATGCTAATAATCTGTTTGATATCGCTCCGGCAACCGCACAAGCCACAGAACTACTTCCTTTTGGTTGGTATGGTGTATGGGCGGCACTACCGTTTGCAATGTGGCTTTTTCTTGCGGTAGAAGGGGTTCCATTGGCTGCTGAAGAGGCGAAAAACCCGGCCAAGGATGTACCCAAAGGCATTATCGGCGCAATGTTATTCTTACTGGTCACCGCTACCTTAGTCGTTCTGCTGCTTGCGGGCGCTGTGGGTTCTGAAGCGATTGCGAATAGTGCCGTTCCTCTAGTCGATGCCTTGAAGTTGACCGGTAATCCAACCGTTGCAACGGCTGTTAATATACTAGGACTTGCAGGACTTATTGCTTCATTCTTCTCGATTATCTACGGTTATAGCCGCTTAGTGTTTGCATTGTCTCGTGCGGGTTACTTGCCTCAAAGCTTGTCGCTTACAAACAAAAACAAAGTGCCTGCTCGTGCTTTAGTGGTGCCGGGTGTGTTTGGTTTTGCTGTGTCATTGACCGGAGAAGGCGACCTGATCTTGGCGATGGCGGTAGTGGGGGCGACAGTGTCTTATGCATTAATGTCGCTTAGTCATATATTGTTGCGTATCAAGCAACCAGAGCTTCACCGTCCATACAAAACACCGGGTGGCATGCTGACTTCCGGCACTTCACTAGTGCTGTCGCTTATTGCAATGACGGGTGTTTATGCTTTTGACCCATCTGCATTCTTTATGACTATGGGACTCTTTGTGATTGGTGGTGCTTATTATGGCCTATATAGCCGTAATAAATTGGTCGCATCGACCGCTGAGGAAGAGTTTGAGATGCTGTCGGTTGCAGAGAAAGAGCTTGAGGCTACTAACTAGATTCAATTTCTAATGGTATTTAAGGCTCTAGTGCTTTGCTGGAGCCTTTATTACACTACTTGTAGTAACTTGCGTGTAAACCCCAATCGCCATCACCTCTAACGATAAATATTAATTTAGAAATAGTGCCGTTTTAGGATCATTTTCTTGGAACGTTTTTGTCCAGACACTTGTCATGATTTTTTATAACGAGTTAGATTCATAGCGACGAGCCCCGAAGTTCATTGATAGTGAAGTTTTCATCGCGCTAATCATGTCGATTGCCTTTCTCTAAAGATAAGTTGAAATGATGCAAAGGAAGAATTCGGCATAGATTATGAATGGGATTGATTCAGTAGACGGAATATATGATTCACTAGTAATTAGGATGAATTACTGTTCGTATGTGTATATGTAGCCTACTCCAGACTAATTTCCCTCACACCCCAACACTGCCACAAACGCATCCAAATACTTCTCTATAGTTAAATCCGCAGAAACGGGCGGTAGTTCTACAGTAATGCACGGTAGGTTTCTTTCCTGACACCATGTGCCGAATGAGCCTGGGGTTTCGTAATCCACGTCTTCAACGAGCGGTAGGTTGAATTGTTTGCTTAGCCAAGTGGCAAGCTCCGATTGGGTTGGGTCATCGACCATGGCGAGAGGTTCGTGGAAAGAGATGACGAATTTTGGCTTACGCTGTTCAATGAGTGTGATGAGGGACTGCACTTCAGGTTCGAGCTGGTTGGCTTGGCCGGTTTTCACTTTTACATCTCTGACTGGTGTGTGGGAGCTCCAGCGATAGACAGTGCCGTTTTCTGTCCAGTTTTGAGTTGGGAAGGCGCGGTTCAGATCGACTTGGTTGGCGTTGGCGCGAGTGCCTAATTGATTGCCATCTGGGTTCATCGACAGGATCACATCGTGTCTCAAGTTGGCGGCTGGCAAGCTTCTCAGCGCACAAGATAATCCTGCAATAGAAGCGGTTTCATCACCGTGTGTGCCTGCTAAAATCAGCCCGCGAGATTCGCTTTCTATTTGCGCGGGGAAGTAGAGCAAGGGTGCGCCCAACACCGATTTTCCATATGACAGCGGCTTTATCGAAAACGCAGCTCTTTCCGTTCTTGGAATTAAACTCACCTTAATCTCCTGATTGATCAAGTACTATCAAATAGTAAAACCAATCGTAGTAAATAACTGTTCACCCTAGCTTGTTAAAAATCTCGATAACGTCGTTAGATTTTTTGATTGTAGAATAACTACTTATCGAAACTATTTATTGAAAAGAGCAGCCTTGTTCTCTAGCTTTTTTCCTGCGCTATTTTTGAACACTTACTTACTGTGATTGGTATAACTACTATTTAGATGACCTCTATTAAATAAACCATAGCGTCAAAACTCGTCAACCGTCGCATTGTTAATTTTATTACTTTGCTTCAAAGATAGGCTAGGAGAGCAAAAAAACATGGATTTTAAAAAACATTCAACGGCTTTACTCATTTCATCTCTATTGACCCCTTTTATATCAGTAACTGCCGTTGCTGACACATTGCCTGCCGGAACTTCTCTGGCGAAAGAGCAACATCTGGTGCGTGCCAATGATGCAGAAGCTGCGACACTCGATCCGGCAAAGGCAGAAGGCTTGCCCGAAATGCACATTCTACGCGACCTATTTGAAGGTTTAGTGATTCAAGATCGCGATGGCAACATCACCCCAGGTGTCGCGGAGTCTTGGGAAACCGAAGACAACCAGACGTTTGTATTCCATCTGCGTAAAGACGCGCAGTGGTCGAATGGCGATCCGGTGACGGCCGATGATTTCGTGTATGCGATAAGACGCGCGGTAGACCCTAAAACGGCATCGCCAAATGTGTGGTACCTAAAGCTTACTCAAATCAACAATATCGCTGACGTAGCAGAAGGTAAGAAGCCAGTTGAAGAACTCGGTATTTCCGCTGTCGACAAGCACACGGTGAAGTTCGAACTTGATAGCAAAGTGCCATACTTTGTTGCGATGACGGGCCACACATCCATGATGCCAGTGCACAAAGCAACCCTAGAAAGTAGTGACAAGCCGTGGAGCGATCCTAAGCAATTTGTTGGTAATGGTGCATTCGTACTAGATGAGTGGGTGGTGAACGAGCGCATTGAGCTTAAGAAGAACCCGACGTACTGGGACAGTTCAGATACCCACTTAACCGAAGTAACTTATATTCCGTTTGAGAATCAGAATGCCTCGATTAACCGTTATGCGGTGGGCGAGGTCGATATTACTTCGGACGTGCCTACACACATGGCGCAGCAGCTTAAAAGCAAATATCAAGATGCGTTTACCACAGTGCCTCTGTTGTGTACTTACTACTACGCATTCAATACTACGCGACCACCTTTTGATGATGCGCGAGTACGTAAAGCTGTCTCTTATTCTATGATGCGTGACGTTATCACCAATGGTGTGACTCAGGTGGGCAACTTACCGGCTTATACCTTTGCTCATGAGTACACGGCTGGTTTTGATGCAACACAACCTGAATACAGCACGTGGACTCAGAAAGAACGCGATCAAAAGGCCAAAGAACTATTGCAAGAATCGGGCTACGATGCGTCTAACCCGTTGGATTTCAAACTGCTTTACAATACCAGTGAATCGAACAAGTCGATTGCAGTGGCGATTGCATCAATGCTGAAAGGCAACTTAGGCGCACAAGTTGAACTAGAAAACCAAGAGTGGAAGTCTTACTTGGTATCGCGTCGCCAAGGTGATTTTGATGTGATGCGCGCCTCTTGGTGTGGTGACTACAATGAAGCATCAACCTTCTTGAGCCTGTTGCGTTCTGGCTCTTCAGGTAACTTTGCTCGCTACAACAATGAAAAGTACGACGCAGCAATGGATAGCGCACTAGCCGCAACCAGCGAACAAGATCGCCAAGGTTTCTACGACCGGGCAGAACAGTTGCTGGCAGAAGACATGCCGATCGCGCCAATCTACTACTACATGCAGGCTCGTCTAGTGCGACCAAGTGTCGGTGGTTTTGCGAAGAACAATGTAGAAGGGCGTATCTACTCTAAAGATCTCTACATTGAAGAGTAATTGAGCTTCTTATATACCAATAAAATTCTGAAATAAAGAAAAGGGATGTTGATCATAAATATCTGATCAACGTCCCTTCGTCATTAATCTGTAACGGTAAGCGCAAAAAACTGAAACCTGATTGAAGTATTTTTCACTTTTATTTCAATCAGGTGAAGCCATGTTACCCCCTCTACGTGCCCTTGTTGCGTTCGAAGCTGTTGCCCGCCTCGGTTCTATTGGCGCTGCTGCGCGCGAGCTTTGTGTTACCCAAGCTGCGGTGAGTCAGCAGCTTAAAAGTTTAGAAACCTTTCTCGATACCACATTGTTTGAGCGCAGCTCCAAAGGCGTAAAGCTAACGTCAGCTGCTCAGCATTATCAACCGATTGTGGCAGGCTCACTTGCTCACCTTAAATTGCAGACTCAAATCTTGTTCGGGGAAAAAGAAACCGACGTGTTGAGCCTGCGCGTTAATCACACTTTTTGCCATAACTGGCTGTTACCTCGCCTGCCATCTTTTTATCAAAAATACCCTTTTATCAGGCTCGATATTCAGCTGGTGGACTGGCCATCAACCAATCCTTGTCAGAATGTCGATATCGAACTAACCAACGGCAAGGTCGAAAGCGAAGACACCCATAGTGAGCGACTGTTTCAGGAGCATAGGTAACTGGTGTGCAGCCCTTTCAGAGAAATTACGCTCAGCAATTCAGAAGATCAAACTTGAGCAACAACCAACTCTAACAATTAAGTCTAGTTTTGGTATTAGCTTGCTATCAGAAAAGGAAAAGTGGAAAGACTGTGCGATCGCGCGCTTTATCAAGCAAAGCTAAAAGGACGAAATACAATTGTGATTGAAGAGTCATACCCGGCATCAACAAAAGCGATCGGCAGCTCTTAGTTTGACTAAGAGCCAACATCCACACAAATTATTTTTGGCATGTTTAGCCCTAAAAGGCTTTCGTCGTGCAAAGTGATGACGAAAATCGGTAAATAAAAGTCAAAAATAAAAACGCGAGCGGTAGATTGCGATTTATGTTGGTGCTACGTTATGAGCAATTTATAACATATAAGTCATGACACATTAGACTGAGAGATAGCAGCTAACGATGAACAAGACAAAAAGATATCCGGCCAGCATAGTATTCAGCTACCTAATACTTTCATCTTTATGGGTTTTATTTTCTGATCTCGCGGTTGAATCATTATCAAATGACTTGCGTGAACATGCCTTAGCACAGACAGTCAAAGGTCTGGTATTTATCATTCTAACGTCTGCTCTGTTATGGGTAATGGTTCGGAAAAATAATCGCGATTTAGAGAGCGCCAACGATCTTGATAGTGTCACCGGGCTTCATAGCCCATCAGTTTTTTATCGATATTTAAATAAAAGACTGAAAAATTCTCAAGCCATTGACCATTATGTCCTCTTCTTATTAGACATTGATAACTTCAAATCTGTCGCTGACCAGATCGGATTCGAAAATACAAATTCATTTTTAAAAGACATTGCACGATCTATTGAACTTCCTATAGAGCATCAACCGCTTTCATCACGAGTGCATTCAGATGGTTTCGCGTGCTTGGTTAAACTCAACCATACGGAACATATTGAATCCTACATTGCCCTCGTACATCGTAGATTTAACCAGTGTGCTTATCGTTATAATATTAATGCCACTTGCTGTATTGGCGCTGCTCTATTCCCCTCGGATGGGAATAATGCCAAGCAACTCATGGCATCTGCTACCCACGCCTTAACTGAAGCAAAGAAAAGCAAGGACACGATTGAATTTCATGACCCAAAACTCACTGAGCTTGAACGTCAACGTCAAGAAATGGTGCAAGAATTACGTAAAGCGATTGATGACAAAGCGATTGATATTGTGTTTCAGCCTAAATTCAACATTGAAAGTAGACTCGTCGCAGGTGTGGAGGTGTTGTCTCGTTGGACGCATGAGCGCTATGGTGTCGTTTCACCGGATATCTTTGTCGCGCTAGCAGAAGAGAATCATTTTTGTCGTGATTTGACTACGTTAGTTCTAGAGAAGACTGCGTCACAACTTAGGGCTAATGGCTTGCTAGGGAATGAGCTTAATAGTGTCTCGGTCAATATTTCAGCGGTAGAGCTAAATAGCGTTGATGACATGAACCATCTGGATGAATATCTACGAAAGGATCCCGAGTTTGCTCGCTTACTTTGTCTTGAAATCACTGAAACCGCTATTTTGAAAGATATAGATCAGTGTGCGATCGCTGTTCAGAAGTTAAAAAAACAAGGGGTGTCCTTTTCGATAGATGATTTTGGTGTTGGCTACACGTCTTTTGGTATATTTAGCAAATTGGATGTAGATGAAATCAAAGTCGATCGTAGTTACATCAATGGGTTGGAAGATGATTATCGTTCTAGAGCCATAACGTCTGGTATTATTGATATAGCGCGAGGGTTTGGCATTAGTGTAGTGGCTGAAGGGGTTGAAAATGCTCAACAACTGTCAATTTTGAAAACGTTAAATTGCGAACAAGCCCAAGGTTATTATCTGGGCTACCCGATGCCATATAAACAGTTGAAAGAAAGTCTCACCTCTGAAATAGAACTATGTTCAACAACATAACTTAATACTTTTTCATCTAGGCGACAGAGATACAGATGACTTGTATCGAGAAGGATGCTGTTGGCCCAACTATAAGAAATCCCCATTCGTTGACTAGCCGAATGGGGATTTTAGTTACTAGGGGGTAGTAATTTTATCTTCTAACTTGTTTCAGGTTTTAGATAGCCACCATAGTCGCGGCTTTCTTCATTGCTTCCTTGGTTGAACACTCAATCACGTTCGCATTAGCAAAGCGGTGAGCGTCTTTCACTTGAATATCGTGAGCTAAGATAACCAGTCTTGAGTTCGCTACATCTAGGTCGCTGATGCGGTTCTGAATACCGTTTTGACCTTGAGTTTCTACCTTAATCTTAAGGCCTGCGGCTAAGCCTGCTTTCTCTAGTGCTTTCGCTGCCATGAAGGTGTGTGCAACACCAGAAGGGCAACATGTTACTGCGACGATGTCGTACTCGCCTTCGCCTGCTGCAGGAGCGGCTTGAGCTTGTACTGGCGCTTCAACCATGTCTTCTTCTGTTTCTACCGCTACCGGTTTCCAGAAGCCTACGATAACGGCTGTGGTTAGCGAGCCAAGCGCAATACCGACGACGTACATTGGAATGTTGCTTGATACTGGCGCAGTGATTAGGCCGCCCCACGGTGCGTGCAGTAGAACGTCTGTCATGAAGCCGAATACACAGCCCACGATACCACCGGCAACGATTGAAGGAAGTACGCGCATTGGGTCATTTGCTGCGAACGGGATAGCACCTTCAGAGATACCGATAGAACCCATGATTGCTGCCGCTTTACCTGCTTCTTGCTCTTGTTTAGAGAACTTGTTTTTGAATAGGAAAGTCGCCAGAGCCATACCTAGAGGTGGAGTACAAATCGCGATGCCAACGCCGCCCATTAGCCAAGGTTGTGTGTCTACTTGAGTTTGGGCAAATAGGGTCGCTACTTTGTTTATAGGGCCGCCCATATCAAACGCCGTCATACCGCCAAGGATTGTACCCAGAACCATCTTAGATGCGCCAGCCATTGAAGCTAGGAACTCGTTCATAGAAGACATGAACAGTTTGATTGGTTCACCGATGCCCCACAATACGATACCTGCAGAGATTAACGTGCCTAGAAGCGGGTAGATAAAGTACGCTCCTAGCGCCGTCATATTTGCAGAAAGTGGGATCTTCTTAAGTTGGAACACCACGCCACCGGCGATAAAGCCTGCCACGATACAACCAAGGAAGCCGCCGCCCATGTCAGCCATGATGCCAGAAGAGATCATCGCAGGTGCCAGTGCTGGTTTGTCTGCAATTGAGTAACCAATAAAGCCGCCAAGAATGATTGGGAAAAGAACAAGGCCCTTGATACCGATGTTAGAGATATCTGCTAGTAAGCCGTCTGCTGGAACCGCACCTTTGCCTGATGCCATGACCGCTAAAGCCAGCAGAACACCACCGGCTACGATAAAAGGCAGCATGTGTGAGGTTCCGAAAAGCAGGTGACCTTTCATGGTACTAAGGAGTTTTTTAAAGTCGCTACTACTGTTTTTATTATTAGTATTCGTAGCTTGAGTTGTTAGGGTGCTCATAATTTTCTATGCCTTATGAATTAATTAAAATATTAAGGATCTGTTGTTCGTCTTTTGCGTTATGGATATCTTGAATAAATTCATCGCTGAATTTTCCAAATAGTTCTTGTAATACATAAATATGATGGTCAGCACCGTTGTCTGGTGAAGCAATCATAAAAAATACGGTTGGATTAATGCCGTCTTCATCGCCATATTCGATGCCTTCGCACTTTACACCGACAGCGATTGCCGGCTCAGTTACAGCCTTGCTTTTTGAGTGTGGGTAAGCGATGCCGTCCATTGAGGTGATGCTTTGAGATTCACGAATTTCGATGTCTGACAAGAAGGCTTCTTTATTACTGATTCGGTTGTTCTCAAATAACATGCTTGCCAATTCTTCAAACAGTTCTTTTTTATTATCCGCTTGAAGGTTGTTATTAATTAAGTTGACGTTAGTTAGCTGTGTGATCATTTATTAACTCATTCACTATTGAAGTTCTTGAATTAAAATTAATGGATTAACCCGATTCGCGAAATAGCAAATAAAAGCCCTTCACTGTACATTTGTACCAAGCAAAATTAAGTGTGATTTGCATCATTCATCCAGTGTGAGATGGGGCATATTTGATGGTGTTTTTGATTATGTTTTTGACACGCCGAGCGGCCTCATCAGCAACAAAAATGCCCCGCATGAGCAGGGCAGTAAGACTTTGTACTGAGTTCTAAGGGAGCTAGCTGTAAGCACGCGCTACTCGGCCAACGCAGTCCAGTTTGTAGCTCTCAGCATAAGCGGGAATGAACACCGATTGGCCTTTCTCTATTACGCAGGTTTCACCACATTGATGGGTTAGCACCATGGATTCATCGAGTGGCAGTAGGATCTCGGCACCTTCGGTAGTGATCTTCCTCTGATGTGAGTTTTGCACGATAGAGAACTTAAAATCTTCGACTGGAATTTGATATTCCATCACATCACCTTGCTCAATCGGGCTGAGCAGTAATCTATCCGCAGGCTTTTCATTGAATTGAGTACAAGAGACTAATTCATTGATATCCATGTACTTAGGCGTCAACCCTGCGCGGAGTACATTGTCTGAATTCGCCATCACTTCTAAGCCCGTACCTTTAATGTAAGCGTGAGGTGTCTCGGCATCCAGATACATGGCTTGTCCGGGCTTTAAGGTGAGCACGTTCAATAGCAGCGGAGCAAACAGGCCGACATCCCCTGGATACTGCTGTTCTAATTCTGAAATCAACTGGAACACGGGTGCATCAGAAAGCTTGGCCTTCATCAGCAACATGGTCAGCGCCATGCCTTTTTGTTCACCTTGCAAAGACAATAAGCTCGCGAAGAAGCTGGCTAATCCATTGGGCGTTTGGTCGCCCGCGAGATCGTTAACCATCGAATGAAGCTCTGCAATGTCGAGATAATGGAAGTGTTCAAGGATCTCGTTGATCGACCTAAAGCCATTCATCGCGGTGTAGTCGGTTAGGGCATAAACCAGCTCCGGCTTGTGGTTGGGATCCTTGTAGTTGCGGTTGCCAGCCGTCATCGGAATGCCTTGCTGCTCTTCAAGAGCATAGCCAGATTCGGCTTGCTGCTTGTTCGGGTGAACTTGAACAGAGAGCGCTTTCTCAGCCGCTAATACCTTAAACAGATACGGAAGTTCACCAAAACGACTTGCGACTTTCTCACTTAGAAACAGGTTTAGGTTCTTGGAAATAAGGTTCGACAACGTGGTTTGCTGACCATTGTCAGTGACCATCGAACAACCATTAGGGTGAGCACCCATCCAGATCTCCGCTTGCGGCTCACCAGACTGGTTATCAGTACCAAACAGTTGGCTGAACGAAGAAGGGCTACCCCATGCGTAGTTCTGAATCACGTTAGTCATAGGGTAGAAAAAACGTTGGACGAACGAATCGTTCGCTAAAGAAAAATCAGACATCGAAATCACCATGAAGGGAAACATGGCTTGAGCTCTACTCGGCTTAATGAAATGCGAGACTAGAGTGGGCTCAAGCCATTGGAGTTGAAATGGCTTAAGCCGCTGCTGTTGCTAGCTTGGCTTTGCGTAGATTTTTAAGTGCGATACAAGTAACCGCAGTTACGCCTGCACCAGACGCCATGCACAACAGTGCTAGCAGTGGGTAGTTCATTGCGCCAAGTAGAGCGACCACTGGACCACCGTGAGCAACACTGTTGGTGATACCAAACGAGAACGCCATTACCGCAGCAGTCATTGAGCCAAGCACGTTGGCTGGGATAACTGACATTGGATCTTGAGCCGCGAATGGAATCGCACCTTCAGAGATACCCACCAAGCCCATCGCGCCTGCTGCTTTACCTGCTTCAATCTCAGAAGATTCGAATAGGTCGAACTTACGGCCAAGTCTGGTTGCGATAGCCATACCAAGGGGAGCGACAGGGATTGCACACGCCATTGCACCCATGAACTGAGTTTGACCGCTGGCAATCATGCCGACTGAGAATAGGAACGCCACCTTGTTGAACGGGCCGCCCATATCAAAGCCGGCCATGCCACCAAGGACAATACCAAGCAGAACCACGTTGCCTGTACTCATGCTGGTTAGCAGTGCAGTAAGAGCATCCATCAGCCCAGCGATAGGTGCGCCAATAACAAAAATGAACAAACCTGCGATGAACAAAGAGCCAGTGATCGGAGCGATCATGATAGGCACAAGCGGTTGAACGAATTTGTGGTAGTTAAACGAAGTAATCCATTTAACGAAGTAACCCACTAATAAACCCGCGATGATTGCGCCAATGAAGCCAGTACCTGCGTCAGCGCCATAGAAAGAACCGTTGTTTGCAATCCAGCCGCCAATTAAGCCAGGGGTTAGGGCAGGGCGGTCAGCAATCGCGTAAGCAATGTAGCCAGCCAAGATTGGGATCATCAGGGTGAAGGCCACCACACCCACCTCTAGGATTTGGTTCCACATGCTGCCAGCAGGAATTGCCATGCCAGATTCACTCGGCTCACCGCCAATGGCTAGTGCTAGGGCAATCAAAAGACCGCCCGTCACCACGAATGGGATCATGTGAGATACGCCATTCATCAAGTAACGGTAAAGGTCTGAACGTGCTTGCGAGGCTTTCTCTGCAACAGATTGGTTGGTCGGTGCTTGTTCTGCTTGGTAGCTTGGCGCGTTGAGTGCTTGCTTAATCAAGCCTTGCGCGTCTTTGATTGGCGCTTTTACGTTGGTGCTGATGACGCGTTTTCCGGCAAAGCGAGCCATGTCGACCTGTTTGTCACAAGCCACCACAATCGCATCTGCGCGTTCGATCTCTTCTCGAGTTGGGCTGTTCTTAACGCCAATAGAACCGTTGGTTTCGACCTTGATGTCGTAGCCAAGAGCCGCCGCGCCTTTTTCTAGTGCTTCGGCTGCTAAATATGTGTGTGCGACGCCAGCTGGGCAGCCTGTCACACCAATGATGAAGCCTTGCTTCTCAACATTGGTTTCTGTCTCAGCAGGTTCAGGTTTGGTAAGCAGTAGCTCTAATGCCGCTTGTTCAGATTGAGCATTCATGAAGTTTTCAATGAAACCTTCTTCAATCAATTTTGAAGAAAGCTCTGCCAGTACTTCGATGTGGTGATTATCGCCGCCATCAGGAGAGGCAATCATGAAGAACAGTTTTGATGGCTGGCCGTCATCGGCGCCGTACTCGATACCCTGTTGATGGACACCGATAACAACCGCGGGTTTGATGACCGCAGCGCTTTTCGCGTGTGGCAGAGCAATACCTTCTTCAAATCCGGTATTACCTTGTTCTTCACGAGCTTTAATGTCGGTAAGGAACTGTGCTTTGTCTGAAATTCGACCTTGTGCGTACAGCACCTCGATCAGCTCTTTAAATACGTCTTCTTTTGAATTAGCGCTAAGCGAAAGCTTAATCAAATTTTGGTTGATCAATGTCGTGATCATAATGAACCCCTACTCTGTTTTTATTTTGTTAGGGGTATTCTGGAATCTACGGCTTGCCTTCTGTAGTGAAGAAAAAATGCATTTACTGGATGATTGTTGCCTTATAAATGGAGTGTGATTTTGATCGGTTAGGAGTGCCTGTTTGGGGGAGTGTTGACAGCTTTTATGAGGTTATAACGCTTTTATTGATAAGGGCTTAGATTGATTTTTCTATCATGATAACAGTGTTCTAAATCTGGCCTTAGACTGGAGATTTATTTCCACTACTGGATTTTTGTAACCTAGATCTCAAATTGTGATTTTGCTCAATAGCGCTATGTTTCACTAAGGAGTATATCTATTCCCGTAGCCTTATTGCTGCTTATAAGAGTTCGAAACAATGATATTTCATGACCTAATCTCGTCGGTATTAAACGAGCGAGAACCGTTTCATAACATCTGGTTTGCGGGAGATTTTCACACGCCTTCAGCATTCAGTTATCAGGTGAACTTTCCGCGTTTAGAGCTGGTGCTCGACGGTGAGTATATTAATGAAATGGAGAGTCATGATCGCAAGATCACCAATGTTGTTGCGAAAGCAGGGGATGCGATTTTCATCCCGCCTAACTGTTGGAACAAGCCGAACTGGGATACTGATTGTTCGGTACTGAGTATGTTGTTTGGGCGTCGTCAGCTTGGTTTAAGCTTGGTGAGCAAGCGCAAAGGGGAAGAGAGCTTCTACGATATCCAAAAGCATAGTATTCAGACTCGCTCTGGCTTTGCGATTGATAATATTTTGGAGGCGCTCAGCTCGTTAGCGCGCGAGAGCAACAAGCAGCCGATGGATGAATTATTGCTGCAAGCGTTGCTTCAATACAGCAAGACGATGCTGGATGCGCCTGTCGAGAAGTCTCACAGCCGCGTACAGGATGTGTATCAAGGGATCTGTATCTATATCCAAGAGAATTTCCACCGCCAGATAACGCGAGACAGCATCGCTTTGCGCTTTAGTATTTCATCCAACCATTTGTCGCGAATGTTTCGTCAACAAGGCCACATGACGCTGGCTGAATACATTACACGTGTGCGAATCGACCGCGCCAAGTTCATGCTCAAGAAATACAATTTCAAGCTCAATGAAGTGTCGGTACGTTGTGGCTTTAAGGATGTGAATTACTTCTGCCGAGTATTCAAAAACCGCACCGGAAGAACCCCGACTGAATATCGTGGTTCAATCTAATATCCCTTCAAATTGCCATTTTTGACCAGAGCTTATACGACCGAAATTTGTATGACTAGATCACCACAGTGAGCTCTGTGTTGTGGTGATCAATTTGCTTTGTGTTTTCCTCTGCTGTTTATTTCTATACCTTATTTCCAAACCTATCTTTAGGCACGTTCTCTATTTATCCCGTTTCACTAAATAAACCCAATTAATAACATTAAGGCTTCGCTTTGCGAGTTGCTTATTGTTTTTCGTTGCCTATTTATTGAATTAAACGTGTGAGAGTTGATGTATTAACGCGATGCATTTAATGGATGATAAGTAAATTAAAAACCACTTATCGAGACGATAAAATCTTGTTGTTGTTGTCCGGCTTACTGATTTAAATGCTTTTAAGTTATTGATTTTAAATGCTTACTTCGCTTCGGCTTATTCTTTGTTTACTAACGTGTAATTCATGTCTCGAAATCAAATATTCAGGTTTATACGCCCCATCACAACCTTGACTTATAATACTACAAATTAAAAATTCTATAGATAATATGATCTTCAGATATTCATCATAAAGAAGACTTATACATGGAACTCAATACTCTGATCGTAGGAATTTATTTCCTTTTCCTTATAGCAATAGGTTGGATGTTTAGAACGTTCACCAATACAACCAGTGATTATTTCCGCGGGGGCGGTAACATGCTTTGGTGGATGGTTGGCGCGACTGCGTTTATGACACAGTTCAGTGCTTGGACCTTCACTGGCGCAGCGGGTAAAGCGTATGCCGATGGTATGGCTGTCGCGGTTATCTTCTTAGCGAACGCATTTGGTTACCTGATGAACTACCTGTACTTCGCTCCGAAATTCCGTCAACTGCGTGTGGTAACGCCAATTGACGCGATTCGTATGCGTTTTGGTAGCTTCAACGAACAAGTATTTACTTGGTCTGGCATGCCGAACAGTATTGTTTCTGCAGGTATCTGGCTGAACGGTTTGGCGATCATCGCATCGGGCATCTTTGGCTTCGACATGACGACAACCATCGTTCTGACTGGTCTTGTTGTACTTGTTATGTCGGTGACAGGCGGCTCTTGGGCGGTTATCGCGTCTGACTTCATGCAGATGGTTATTATCATGGCGGTAACCGTAACGTGTGCTGCAGTGGCTATCGTACAAGGTGGTGGCGTTACTGAAATCATCAACGATTTCCCTGTAGCAGAAGGCGCATCATTCGTTTCTGGTAACAATCTGAACTACGTAAGCATCTTCGGAATTTGGGCATTCTTCATCTTCTTCAAACAGTTCAGTATCACCAACAACATGTTGAACTCTTACCGTTACCTAGCGGCAAAAGACTCAAAGAACGCGAAGAAAGCGGCACTGTTGGCATGTATTCTGATGACCATCGGTCCAATCATTTGGTTCATGCCACCTTGGTTCGTTGCAGGACAAGGCGTTGACCTTGCAGCACATTACCCAGACGCAGGCTCTAAAGCAGGCGACTTCGCTTACCTTTACTTCGTAGAGCAATACATGCCAGCGGGTATGGTGGGGCTTCTAATCGCAGCGATGTTTGCGGCAACTATGTCTTCTATGGACTCAGGCTTAAACCGTAACTCTGGAATCTTTGTAATCAACTTCTATCAACCGATTCTTCGTCCAAACGCGACAGAGAAAGAGCTGATGATTGTGTCTAAGTTGATGTCTACCTTCTTCGGTCTAGCTATCATCCTTATCGCGCTGTTTATTAATTCGCTAAAAGGCTTGAGTTTGTTCGACACCATGATGTACGTGGGTGCACTTATTGGCTTCCCAATGACCATTCCAGCATTCTGTGGCTTCTTCCTTAAGAAGACTCCGGACTGGGCAGGTTGGGGTACGCTAGTGGTCGGTGCGATTGTGTCTTACATCGTTGGTTTCGTGATTACCGCTGAAATGCTACAAAACTTGTTCAACCTAGAGCCTCTAACAGGCCGCGAATGGTCTGACTTGAAAGTTGCAGTAGGTCTGATTGCGCACCTAGTGTTTACTGGCGGCTTCTTTGTTCTTTCGACATTGTTCTACAAACCACTAGAAGCGTCTCGTCAGAAAGATGTTGATACCTTCTTCAACAACCTTGCGACACCATTGGTTTCTGAATCAACAGCACAGAAGAAACTGGACAACAAACAACGTCACATGCTGGGCTCACTGATCGCAGTGTCTGGTGTGGCAGTGATGGCGATGTTTGCTCTACCGAACCCATTCTGGGGAAGAATGATGTTCGTACTGTGTGGCGGTATCGTATTCGTAGTTGGTTTGCTGTTGGTGAAAGCTGTAGACGACTCGGTTGAGGATGCGAAACAAGCGAAAAAAACAGCTTAAGTTAGCTAACCAGTTAAACAAGTAATTAAACATAAAACGGCTGAGCTCTAATGCTCAGCCGTTTTTTATTGTATGAGAAAATGAGCTTATAACGATTGGATAGGTGTCACAACGGGGGATTAATGGATGCTTTGAGTTTGACCAGAAGAGATGAATTAGATAAGGCGTGACGAGATGTACATCAACAAGGCTTGTAGGTCGACACTGCTTCGAGTCTTTTGCAGACGTTCATTGACCTGATCGTGAAGCAGGTTTCGAGTTAGGTTGGTCGCCGCGACAATGTGCTCACGCTGTGGCTTGGTTGGCAGAACAAGAGCAATGGCCACATGCACTTCGCCGATACGTGATGCCCAGTCAATTGGGTCGTCACTGACGATAACCGCAATCGAGAGATCTTGAGTCGATTCAAACATTACATGCGGCAGTGCAATACCCGGTGACACGCAGGTTGAAGAGCGTTCTTCTCGCTTAATAAATGCCAGAATCAATTCATCTGGGTCTTCTGGGTAAACAAGGTGAGCGAGCCCTTTCAAGCACTCAAATTTGGTCAGTTGGGTTTGCGCCTTAGCGTGGTGCCATTTGATATCACAAGGTGGGCATATTTGTGGCATTCGCTGAATTAGATCGCTAGAGAACTCATGGCTCACCTGTGAGCCAACCATGTCGTAATGCTCTGCAATGACATCTTTGAGAACGAAGCAGGCAAGCTCCGCATCAATACCAACCGCGGTTATCTGACACAAATCACCACGAAGTAGACCTACTTGTAGCATCGCGACGGATTTGGAGAGATCAGCGGTTCGATTTTGAGTGATGTTGATAATGCGGATGTTGCTTTTGAACTTCTTCGCTAAGCGAGTCAGCGGCTGTGCGACATGTGAGTTCGCGGCAGGATCGTTAACGAAGAAGGTGATCTGGTATTCGTTCATCAAAAGCTTAAGTTCGACAATGCTTAATAAAAACTTTATCGACACTCAACAACACCTCTTCCATTGGAACAAATACGGTTTTAGCTGGGTCAAATCGGCTTGGTTGTTCGATGTCGATATCAGATACGATCAACACTTTGTCTGCGAGGGTAATATCTTGGGCGGTCAGTAAGTTTTCAATACCCATAGCGCCTTGCGTCTCAACCTTGATTGAAACGTTGAACTTAGGGGCTGTTTTATTTAGAGCATCAGCTGCCATATAAGTATGCGCAATGCCTGTAGGGCACGCAGTTACCGCTACAATTCTCATTATTATTCTCGGCTTAATCTCGTCCCTGTTACGTTACATAAGCTACCTTTCAGAAGCTACCCGGCAAAAGCTATCTTGCATGGGAACTCCAGTATGGAAAGCTCGCATGGGAGAGGGACGATATTGTTATGGGTTCTGTGGATTTTATGGATTGGCGTTTTTTATTCCAAGGTGAAAGTCACACTCTGAGTTCTTGGTTACAATAATCCAGTTAATGCACCTTTCGTCCTATATATTGAGTGCCTTCACACCGTTAATCTTTTCATCTTATTAACCTTATTCCTAGGTTAACAGACACTAATTACTTCAGTCTGAAATCAGGCGAGGCAGAGCAGCATATGGATATCACCAACATTATCGAGCCCGAGATCATCTGCTTAGATTTACAAGCAGACTCAAAACAGGCGGTATTTGAAGAGCTTGTTGAACTGCTCGACCGTGCCGGTAAGCTCTCCAATAAACGTGAATTCCTTGACGACATCTGGAAGCGTGAAGCCATCGGTAATACTGGCTTTGATGATGGTATTGCGATTCCACATGCGAAAAGTACTGCCGTCGCTAAACCTGCTGTCGCAGTAGGCATTAGCCGAACGGGCATTGATTATGGTGCTGATGGCGGTGAACTCTCCGATGTGTTCTTTATGCTCGCTTCACCAGACAACAACGACGACCACCATATCGAAGTACTGGCTCAGATTTCGACCAGACTTATCGAGGATGGCTTTGTTACAAAATTAAAGGCGGTGGAGTCTGTCGAGGAAGCTCAAGAGCTGTTTCTCGAAGCCAATTCAGATTCCTTCGACAGCTACGCTTCTAGTCATCATGAAGTGTATGTCGAACCACTAAGCCCTTGGGCACAATCTCTTAATCGCCTCAAAGAACACTTATTATACGGCACCTCACACATGATTCCTTTCGTGGTTGCAGGTGGTGTGCTTTTGTCTTTGTCGGTGATGATGTCGGGTCATGGTGCAGTACCTGAAAGCGGTGTGTTAGCAGATATCGCACAGATGGGCATCGCGGGGTTAACCCTGTTTACAGCGGTGCTCGGTGGTTACATCGCGTATTCAATGGCCGACAAACCGGGTTTAGCGCCCGGTATGATTGGTTCTTGGGTTGCGGTGAATCAATACAATACCGGCTTTCTCGGTGCAATTGTGGTCGGTTTCTTCGCTGGTTTTGTGGTGAATCTACTTAAGAACATCAAACTGCCAGACAGCATGATCTCGCTGAGCTCTATCTTCATCTATCCATTAGTCGGCACCTTCGTGACCTGTGGTGCGGTGATGTGGGTGATTGGCTCTCCGATAGCTCAAGTAATGCTTGAGATGAACCAAATGCTCACGGGCATGGCAGGCTCCGGAAAAATGGTATTGGGCAGTATTTTAGGTGCAATGACGGCCTTTGATATGGGCGGCCCGATCAATAAAGTAGCAACGCTGTTTGCCCAAACTCAGGTGAATACTCAACCATGGTTGATGGGCGGTGTCGGGATAGCGATTTGTACGCCACCGCTAGGTATGGCATTGGCGACTTTCTTATCGCCAAAGAAATTCAAAACAGACGAACGTGAAGCAGGTAAAGCGGCGGGTATTATGGGTATGATTGGCATCAGTGAAGGCGCGATTCCTTTTGCTGCCGCCGATCCTGCGCGCGTTCTGCCTGCGGTTGTTGCTGGTGGCATTGTCGGTAACGTGGTTGGCTTTATGTTCCATGTAGTGAACCATGCACCATGGGGCGGCTGGATTGTGCTGCCAGTGGTAGATGGCAAGATTGGTTATATCGTCGGCACACTAGCAGGTGCTCTAACGACAGCCCTGATCGTAATTCTTCTGAAGAAGAACGTGGTCGAAGGTGAAGTGAATTCTAATCAGTTGACCTGTGGTTCGGTAACGGAAGAAGGGCAAGCAGATGTATTGGCGATCACTTCTTGTCCATCTGGTGTTGCCCACACTTTCTTAGCGGCGAAGTCTTTAGAAAAGGCGGCGCATCATCTTGGGGTTCGGATTAAAGTCGAAACCCAAGGTGCCAACGGAATAGGTAATCGCATTACCCAGAAAGACATTGAAAGGGCGAGGTTGGTGATCTTTGCTCACGATGTGGCGATTAAAGAAGTAGAGCGCTTTGCGAACGTTAAAATCTTAGATGTCAGCACTAAAGAAGCGATGCTCAATGCGCAGGCGTTGATCATGCGAAAGGTGTAACCCTTAAGCTTTAAAGTTAATCATCTATAAAGTTAACTAGACTCAAACTAAAAAGACTCCGTTCTAGCCTTTGGCTAATAGTGGAGTCTTTTTGTATGGCTTCTAAAACAAGTTGAGCTTTTAAAAAGGATGATACTTAAATACGTCTTCAACCATAGAGTTAAGCAAATCGATGTCGTCACAGGTTTTCGCGTAGGTACGCAAGCCTGCGATCTGAACTTGAACATGTCGAGCAAGCTGAACAGGTTCACGCTCTTTGCTTATTTCACCAAGCTCTTGTGCTTCGGTAATCAGCTTAGCGAACTCACCTTCCATGATCTTGAGAGATCTCTTCGCCTCTTCTAATAACTCTGCGTGCTCGTCAGTCAACTCAGCCACCGTCTTAGCCAACATACACATGCCATTTGGCGCACTTTTTTTAGATTCAACTACTGCACGTTTTACGAAGCTTTCAAGCGCTTTGATAGGCGATTCGGTTTCACTGCGAAAGCGGTTCAGGTTGAGAATACCAAGTTCGGTATAGCGAGCAAGCGTCTCTTTAAATAGACCCTCTTTGCTGCCGAACGTCGCGTAGATGCTGCCCGGACGCATATCAATCACGTCTTGCAGGTTGCGCATAGAAGTCGCATGAAAGCCCTTTTCCCAATACAGGTTCGTTGCTTTATCTACTACATCTTGTCTATCGAACTTAGCGGTCTTGGCCATAACATCTACTTCATTAATCTGAACATATGTTCAATATTTTATGCTGAACGTTCGTTCTAGTAAAGGTGTGTTTAGCTGCTTTGCGCAGGCTTAGAACATCAAAGAGTTAATAAAACATCCAGATCATCAGGAAATAATCTTAATCATCAATAACTTCTACGGTCTTGTGCTGAGCGCCGTAGTAGGTGCCTTCATCGATGGTGTACATCAATGTTGCTTCGCACTCTGGACAATCGAATTCCTCATTGGGTTCAATAGCCGCTTCTTCTACCCATTCCCAACCGATATGTTCTTCGCAAGCGGGACAATCCATACAATATCTCTCAGTTGTTGTCGCATATTTATTGCGAATCTCTACTTTGATAATTCGGCATTATACATATTTAGTTAACGAGGAATAGACAGTTAATCAGCGCAGAATAGGGAGTTGATTAGTTGTGAATCAATCGCTGGTGAGCGTTGAATCTATAGTTAGTTCTGAATATATCGTTTTCTCTGAGCACATAATTGGTGCAGGCCTACCCCTTTTGGGTAGTTAAAGTGTGTCAGATTTCAGTCGCTTACGTCAATAAAATGTTGTCGCATGTGTTTTGGGTATCGTTAGGTCGCTTAGCTAACAGTTTTATCGGTAAATCAATGAATTTTGTAAGGTTAAATGTTACCTTCATCGCACCGCGATCTGTGTGGCACGGTAATTGATGCACATTGATCAAGTTGAATAATTATACAGTCACAATTGAGGCGCATCTTATTAAGGGTGTGCGAGTTAGATGACTGAAAAGATTTGTTAGCTGCTAGGGAAATGATAATGAAATTAACCGATATGTCTTTTAAGCAAAAAATCATCGCTTTGCTTATTTTACCGATCTTGGGATTTCTATGGCTTAGCGTTTCTGCGATTTCAAAAGGCGTAGAAACCACCAGTGAATTGTCTTCATTAAACCAACTTACCCGTTTGTCGGTTGTGTACAGTGAACTTGTGCATGAGTTACAAAAAGAGCGTGGAATGACGGCTGGGTTTATCGGCTCACAGGGCACTAAGTTTGTCAGTGAACTACGTGCACAAAGAGCCAGTGCAGATAATAGACGTAATCTGAAAACCGAATACTGGCAATCTGCTGAAATCGATTTACCGCAGATCACTCGGCTGAACACTGAAATAAGCCAAAGCCTAAATCAAATTACTTCTATTCGAAATCGAGTGGATTCTCAATCGATTCCTCTGTCTGAAGCTTTGGGTTACTACACCAAACTGAATGCAAAGCTGCTGAGCGTATCGGCGTTAATTGCTGAGCTTAGCTCTGATGCTGCCATCACCACTGAAACCATCGCTTACTACAACTTTTTACAAGGTAAAGAGCGAGCGGGTATCGAGCGTGCTGTCCTAAATAATACCTTCTCTAAAAATGAATTTGGCCCAGGCATGTTGGTTAAATTCATCTCTTTGGTGACTGAGCAAAATACCTATTTCTCAAACTTTGAGGTATTGAGTAACCCAGCTAACGTTCGTTTCTTTGAACAGCAATTGAATGATCGTTCGGTGGCAGAAGTAGAAAAGCTTCGTGGTTTGGCTGAATCTAAGATGAGCGGTTTTGATGTTGATCCTGTGTACTGGTTCTCGCAATCTACCGCTCGTATTGTTCAGCTAAAGAAAACAGAAAACCACCTAGCAGAGTCGCTTATCGCACTGACAGAGAAAAAAATGTCAGAGGCGCAGTCTGCGATGATGATGAGTATTGGTCTGTTTGCTTTGATAACCTTGTTCGCGACCTTCGTGAGCTATAAGGCGATCAGCGACCTGACGATGAGAGTGAAAGACCTGACAGTGATGTTGTCTAAAGTTCGTAATGACAACGATCTAACGGTTCGTGCTAAGTACGTTGGTAACAGCGAACTTGGACAGATCTCTTCTGCACTCAACGAAACCCTAGAGAAGTTTTCAAACGTTATCGACAACCTGTCTCAGTCGAGTCTGACTTTAGCTTCAGCTGCTGAAGAAACCTCGCAAACTTGTCACTACAACTCGAACACGCTAGTTCAACAACAAGACCAAATAGGCTTAGTTGCGACTGCGACAGAAGAGTTATCAGCAACGGTAAATGAAGTGGCCGCTAAAACTCAGCAGACAGCAAGCTCCGCTAAACTGGTCGATGAGCAGTCGCAAGAAGGTTTGAGTACGGTTCAAAACTCTTACCACTCTATCGAAAAACTGGCTTCTGAAATTAATGACCTAGCGGAAAAAATCACGCATCTACACGAGAGCAGCAATAACATTAACAGTGTGATTGATGTGATTAAGTCGGTAGCAGAACAAACCAACCTACTGGCATTGAACGCGGCAATTGAAGCGGCACGAGCGGGTGAGCAAGGCCGTGGATTCGCGGTAGTGGCTGATGAAGTTCGCACGTTAGCACAGCGTACTCAGCAGTCGACAGCTGAAATTGAAGGTTTCATCAGCTCGTTACAGTCTGATGTGCAAACCGCGTTTAATGTGATTGATAACAGTCAGAAGATGTCGTCTAAAGCGGTTGAGGATTCAAAAGAGGTGGAACACACCTTACAAGGTATCTCAGCATCGGTGAGCGAGATCTTTAGCATGACTGAGCAGATCGCAACCGCTACCGAAGAGCAAGCGGTAGTGACTCAAGATATTGCTCAAAACGTCATGGCAGTAGAGCAGAAGTCGACAGAATCTACGACAGGTGCAACGCAAATAGCTGCAACAGCCAAAGAACAAGCTCAGTTAGCAGCTTCATTGAAAGATATTGCGAGTACGTTTAAGAGCTAACTAGCAAGCACTCCAATAAGAAGTAAAATGCCCGTTAGTCTCTACTTTTAATAGCAGGACTAACGGGCTATCTGTATCTGCTGTCTTCTAAATGGCAACAGATAGTTCATTCAATGGGGATCTACCCCATAAACCAAGACACGAAAATCAACGCACCAAAACCAAATGTCGCCATTAATGCCGTGTCGCCACCGGCTGCTGTGTAGCTGCCTTCGGTTTGTAGGTGAGGGAAGTCAGGTCTGCGAACCTTAACTACCATTGCGAGTGGGCCCCAGATAGCTAGGAACACCAGGACCATGCCTGCATAGTCCAGCATGCTTACAAACTGGCTAGCGAACAGCTCAGCTAATACCAAAGGTAAGATGAAGGTTAGCGCATAAGCCAACGCTTTGTTGTTGGTCACCGCATCTTTGTTTTGGTCGTAAAGCGCCATCGACACGCCGAGGAAAGAAGTCACCAAGGCCAGAGCAGAGAACAGAGCGATCACCACTTTCAACCAAGCAGATTGGCCGCTGAACGCAGAGATCAACTCAGAGATATTGTGGAACTGGCTTATCGCGTCTGTGCCAAGGTTGCCGATAATCGCGAATAACCAAGTTAGGTAGCAAATTAATGGAATCACTGAGCCTAGCAGAATCATATTGCGGATCTGCTTTTGAGTTGCTTCACGGTTGTAGATAACCAGTGACGGGATCACCACCATAGAGGCAAAGCTAGTAAAGATAACTGCGCTGTATTGCACCACGTCGTTGGCCGTGTATTGGCTGGTTTGAGTTAGGTAATCAAGGCGAATGTTGCTAAATAATGACGCGATAACGATAAACAGCATCACCACCATCAAGATGAATAGCCCGCGATTCAGTTTGTCGATATAAGACTTGCCCGAGACGACGATAGCACCCATCAATAGGCTGAAAATGGTATACGCAACGGATGCTGATACATCGACACCAACGTCGAGCAGTAGCTTATGAATGATGTCACCGACACCCAAGATATAAGCGATCAACATGCATACTAGCAACAGGTAAAAGAGTGCATTGATAAAGTGTTTACCTTTGCTGCCCAGAGTGAGGTAAGCAACACTGCTCATGCCACTGTTGTCTTTAGTTTTAGTGCATGCTTCTGCCAGGAGGAGTGCAGAGTATGTGGTGCCGATAAAGATAAGTAGCATCAGCACTGAGCTGATCATGAAGCCAAATTGGGCCAACACCATGGGAATAGCGAGCATGCCAGCCCCTAATGCAGTTCCTGACAGAATCAAAGAACTGCCGAATAATTTCATATTCAAGAAAAACAACCTCAAGCGATCCAATTAAATTTTGTTTGGATTGTAAATAATTGTTTCCAAGACTAACAAAATACTCAGTAAAGTTAGGGGTTAATTTCTAATAAATTTTGAATTTTTCTAAAAAATTTAAGCAGGAATTTCTGGTGTATATGTGTGGTTGATTTAAGTATTCACTCGGTGAGTTTATTTATCGTTTAGTTAACGTTCGTCCATTATTGAATGATTTAGAAATTGGCAAAATTCAGTTAAAAAGAAGTATGTTTATGAGCTAATTGTTTTCAATTCATCAAGTTTAATACTTCTCCTTTCCTGAATCCCGTTCAGGCAATGTCGATGACTAACCGTTCTATGGGTAAAAGACACGCTCAGATCGCTTTATCAATTTGAAGGTAAATAGGTAAAGAACGAGAAAAGTGTCGAAAATTCTGTTGACCTGACTACAACTTCATAGTTTACCTTTACTACTAAAATGAGGGAGAAGTGGATGTATCGCATATCTGAATTAGCGGAGCTCGTTGGCCTGAGCCGTTCAACGCTTTTGTACTATGGAAAGTTGGGTTTGATAGAAGCTCAACGCACCAATAATGGTTATCGAAGTTATTCCGAACGCGACTTGCAGCGTGTGAAATTGTTGCAGCAGTTACAAGCGGGTGGACTGACGTTGAAAGAGTGTCAGGCGTGTTTGGATGCCAAGGTTGACCGCTCCTTGTTACAAAACCGACTCGAACAATTGGACGAAGAGATCGCTCAGAAACAGCGTTCGAGAGATCTTTTATCGGCCTTGTTAGGCGAGAGTGGTTTGCAAGATTGGCATGAATCGATGGACAAGGTGGCGCCTGATGCGCATCTCGATTGGCTCATTAAGCAAGGCTTTGATGAGAAGCAAGCACTGCGACTGAAATGGCTTTCAAAAGACATGAACGATCATGACCAGTACATGGCGGATTTTGAGGTGATCTTTGAGGGTTTACAGCGTTTAGGGCCAGGAACAGCGGAAGATACTTTAGCGGCGTTGGTACACGTTTCGGTTTCTCCTAAACGTGTGCTTGAGATCGGTTGTGGTAAAGGTATTGCCACCTCTGTGTTAGCGAAAGCCTTAGTAGAACATCAAATGGATGTGCAAATAACGGCGGTAGATAATGATCAACCGAGTTTAGATGTTCTGACTCAGCAAGCACAGGTTCTTGGCTTAGAAAGCAACGTCAAAACCGTATACGCGAGCATGATGGATCTGCCGTTTGAAGCTAAGTCGTTTGACCTAATTTGGTCGGAAGGCAGCGCTTACATCATGGGTGTTGAAAAGGCGCTAAAGCAGTGGCGAAATTTACTCAGTGATGACGGCATATTGGTCGTTAATGATTTGGTGTGGAATACCGAACAACCTAACGAATCGAGCAAAGCGTTCTGGCAAAAAGAGTATCCAGACATGACGACGGTATCCGAGCGAATTAAACAGGCACAAGCTGCGGGTTATGAAGTCTTGGAGCACTTTGCACTGAGCGATGCTGGTTGGCTTGCGTATTACCAGCCCTTTCAAAAGCGAGTAGAAGCGCTTAAAGCAACGATGCCGAACTCAAAAGCGCTCGTAGATTGCGACAATGAAGTTAAACAATTTTTCGATAGCAACACATCAAAGAACGGCTTGGATCAACAGCCTTCGAAAGGTTCTGAACAACGTGATTTTGATTATCAGTTCTTTGTGCTCAAGAAATTAAAGTAAGTGAGTAACACCATGAAATTTAGACAATATAATTCAAGCGAAATCGAAACGATCACTCAAGTTTTCACTCAAACCTTTACGGATTCAGAAGGCGAGAACGAAGGTAAAACCGTGGGTATGCTTGCCAACGACCTTTTAACGACTACAGCCCCGACAGAGCTACTTTGCTTTGTCGCTGAAGACGATTCTAGTGAGTCGGATGTGGATAGCACGATTGTGGGTGCGATTATCTTTACGCCGCTTTCATTTGATGATGAAACCAAGGCATATTTGCTTTCGCCAGTGGCGGTGAGCACTCAGATGCAAAAGCGTGGTATTGGTCAGCGCCTGATTAACTTCGGTTTGCAGTTTCTAAAAGAGCAGGGTATTGAGCTTGCAGTGACGTACGGTGATCCTGACTACTATTCAAAAGTGGGCTTTGGGCAAATTACCGTTGAGCAGGTCCCAGCGCCCTTTGAATTGAGTTTCCCTCACGGTTGGTTGGCTCAATTGTTAACTGGTGGTGAAATCAAAGTAACAAGTGGCAAGTCGAGTTGTGTTAAAGGCTTGGCTCACGCAGAATATTGGTAGCCGCTTGCAAAAAATTGAGAAAAAGAGAAAGCCCATCAGGTGTTGCCTGTTGGGCTTTCTCGTTATGAACAAAAGATATCCGTCAGGCTTCAATGTACAGTTTGAACGAGTGTTCAAAATAACACTTGAACGATCGTTCTTGTTTGATCTATATTGTTTTCACACCAACGGAGAACATTCATTAATTGCTCCGTGATTGAATAACTTTAGAACCGAAAATTGATAGGGATAGAGCAATGAGCAACTTCAAAATTCACTCAGTAGAATCCGCGCCAGAGCAAAGCCAACCTATTCTTGAGGGCGCTAAAAAGCAGATGGGCAGAGTGCCGGGCTTGTTTGGTGTGTTGGCTGAATCTCCAAACACACTTAAGGCTTACACCCAGCTTCATCAGGCATTTAGTGACTCATCTTTCGATGCTGAAGAGCTAACGGTTGTTTGGCAAACCATCAACGTTGAACACGAATGTCACTACTGCGTTCCAGCGCACACAGGTATCGCACATTCAATGAAGGTTGATCCTGCAATCACCGAAGCACTGCGTAATCGCACGGCTCTACCCACTGAAAAATTGCAAGCACTGCATGATTTTACGCTGAGCATGGTGCGTAACCGCGGCAATGTGCCTGAAAGTGAAATGGCAGCATTCTTCGACGCGGGCTACGGTCAACAACAAGTGTTAGAAGTGATTCTTGGCCTGTCTCAGAAAGTGATCAGTAATTACGTAAACCACGTTGCTAAAACGCCAGTCGACAAAGTATTTGAACAGTTCGCTTGGCAAGGTTAATCGCATTTAACTAACCATCGTATTTAAGCAACTCAAGATATGATAATGATGAAAGCCCCGCTCAGTTGAGTGGGGCTTTGTTGTTTGGGTTGAATATGGAATTAACAAGGTTACCTAACGTACGTGCCTAGCGATTATCTTCGCTAGTGTCACAAGCCCTTCTTTCCACTCTTTGCTCTCTTCAATGTTGGCGACAGTGAAGCGCAGACAGTGTTTATATTGGTCGTTGGTGCCAAATACTGTTCCGGGTAAGATCCCCAATTTATGCTTCAAACAATCTTGATAGACCGCGTAGCTATCGACCGATTCAGGCAGTGTTATCCAGTTTAAAAAAGAGCCTTCCGGTTTTGATAGGTGGTATTGCCCGACAAGGTGTGGGTAGCTATCTAGTGCTTGTATTAACAGGCTTTGGAATTGCTTTTGATTGGTTTGGTAGAGCCGCTTCATCTTAGACAAATGACTGCGATATTTGCCGGTAGTGAGAAATTGACCCACAGCGGATTGCATCAGATTTGAGCTGCCCATGTTGTCGCATAAAAGGTACTTTTCGACCAAAGGTTGGTAGCGCCCAGACAGTAACCAACCGATTCGCAAGCGTGAGTCTAATGTTTTAGACAGTGAGTTGACGTAGATGACTCTATCTTGATCATCAAGCTCTTTGAGGCTCGCGATTGGTGTGTCGAATGCCAAGCTACCGAACACATCGTCTTCGATAATTGGCAAAGATCCGGTGATCTCCAGTAATGCTTTTCGATTCGCCAATGGCATCCGTGAACCGGTTGGATTAGTAAAGTTTGGCGTTAGCAGTAAGGTTTTCACTTCCCATTTGTCCAACGCACTCTGTAGTGATGGGATATCAATACCGTGGCTAACGCTGCTTGGGATTTCAAGGGCTTGCAAGCCAAGTGATTCAAGTAAAAGTAGATTACCGAAATAACAGGGCGACTCGACCGCCACGATGTCGCCGGGCTTGGTGAGCGCACGCAAAGCTAGACTGATCGCCTGTTGAGCACCATGAGTAATTGCAATCTCTTTCGATCCCGCAGGCACACCAAGATCATGAGTGATCTTTAACAATTGCTTTACTAATTGCTCGTCGCCGGGGGGTAATTGGTAATAACCGGGAAGCTGAGTTTGTAATCGACTGTGACGGCCAATCTCGGCATACAAGCTACGAATCGCAGGGTTGTTTATGTTCGGGTGCGCAGAACCTGCCAACAGTTTCAGGCGGCCTTTCGGGCGAGAGAGTACCGATTTGGTGACAGATAAGAGGTCCACTTTTTGAGGTTGGCTTGGTGTATCCCAGCAGGTGGTGTTCGGTGTCTTTACGCGATAGCCAGATTTAGGTACCGAGTAAACCCAACCCGTTGCTTCGAGTTCTTGATAGGCTCGAATTACGGTATTTTTGCTTACGCCAAGCTGTTCGCTTAACTGGCGGATCGAGGGAAGGCGATCGTCTGGATGAAAGAGCCCCTTATCGATCTGAGCCTTAATATGTTGTTCGGTAGCAAGGTATTTATTGCCGCTGAGTTCTGCTTCCACGTTTTTCTCCCTCGTTGCTCACTCTCAATCTGTAACCATTCAAAGTGTTATATCTGTATCTTTATTAGTTATCTGTACCCAACTAAGGTAACAGCATTGATGAAGAGTTGACCAGAGGTTTGTAATGCTGATTAAAATGATTCCGTTTGTGTTTGTAATATTGTGGTCGTCAGGTTTTGTCGGCGCACGTCTTGGTGTGGAATACGCGGAACCCGCAACATTACTTTCATTGAGGATGGTAGCCAACGTGGCGCTGTTCTTGGTTTTGATTGCAATCCTTAAGCGTCGTATTCCTCGTGGTCGCGCATTCTTCCACGCAAGTGTGGTTGGCATCTTGATTCATGGTTTCTACCTTGGTGGCACCTATCTGGCGATTGATATAGGTATGCCCGCCGGGTTGAGTTCTCTACTTGTTGGCTTACAACCGATTCTTACCGCATTGATTATGATCAGCTGTACTTCTCAGCGTTTTAATTTTGCACAGTGGTTGGGGTTAGCGCTTGGTTTTGCGGGTATTAGTTTGGTGTTGATGGGCAATATTGAATGGCAGTCAGACGACCAAAAAGGCTTGGCAACGTTATTGTGTTTGGTTTCTTTGGTGGGTATTACCTGCGGCACTTTGTATCAGAAGCGCTTCTGTCAGGGGACAGATATGGTCGGCGGTGCGATGGTGCAATATTTGGCTTCTGCCGCGTTGTTTCTGCCGTTCGCAATGCGTTACGAAACTATGCAAGTAAACTGGACGATAGAATTCACGTTGACTCTAATTTGGCTGGTGGTCGTTCTGTCTTGTGTTGCCATCCTATTGTTGCTTTACATGGTAGAGCACGGTGCATCTTCAAGTGTGGCCTCAGTGTTTTACTTAGTTCCACCGACGACAGCAATTCAAGCTTGGCTTATTTTCGGTGAGTCGTTCGACATCTATGGCGCAATGGGCTTTGCGTTGTCGGCAGCTGCAGTTTATTTGGTGGTGAGGAAGCCAGAATGGATTAAGGTTCGCAGACGAACAGTGTTACAGCGGTAGTTTGTATACCAAAACTCACTCTACTTAAAGTCGATGACTAGAAACCAAAAAGAGCCTGACAATGCAGGCTCTTTTTTTACTCATTTTTTCGCTAGCGATTGATGATTAGCGCTTCATCAAGCAAGCATATGCCGTAGTAAACGGTGCTTCTTGGTATTGCTTAAGGCCAGTTTCTTTGAATTTCATCATTAGAGGGTTGCGCTTGAGGCTCTCTTTGATGTCAGCAGGTGATACAACGGTTACGTCTAGGCCGTCGATCAGTTGAATTGCTGCTTCTAGTTTGAAACCAAAGCCACCGCCAGCAAATTTGCCTTTAGTCTGACGTTGGCGAATTACAACTTTTTCTACTTGGTAATCTTCCATTAACTTTGCAAAAGAGAATTGAAAGTCTTTCATATTCTGTGTGTCGTTTGCGTCGCTAATCGCAACCTTAGAAACTCGGCAATCAGGAATGTTAAATACGCCGTCTGACAGAGAAAGAAGACAGATGACTGCATCGTTACCTTTGATTTCAACACCACAAATTTTCATGTTCTTACCTACTTATTTTAGAGCCCTACATTATGGTGTTATTTCTAACACTTCTCCAGTATTTGCGCGTATCAGCAGCAAATAAGTCTAAATCAGAGAGTATTTTAGTCGCCGAAAGTTAACCTTTGATTGAAAAAGCATCACACGAATTTACGGTATCGTTTGCTATGAGATGAAGCTCACAAAAGCTTAGCGGGATTTTATATGTGTGCTGTATGTTGCGCGCGCATCCCTATTTGAAGTGTGGTTATTAATCCCAATGAATATCAATAATCTTTCGATTAAGAGTAAAATCGCGATCCCGCTGTTGGTGATTGTGATTGTTTTTTCTACCGTTACTGTGCTTAATGTCATTAGATCTAATGCTCAGGCTGCGATTAATAACGAGCTCAATAATGTGGTTCAGCCAGTGCTAGATAACCTAGAAGATGGCTACCGAGATATCTACCAAATTATCGCTTCGGCACAAGGTCTGTTGCTTGCGAAAGACCAAGCAGCGGTCGAGTACCAAAAGTTTGAATTTAAAGACAATGCTTACAAAGCGGTTCCTCGTTTTCAAAGTGTCGAAACCTTGTATCAAGCGGGCGTGTTGGACCCATCTTCACGTGGCGAGTTAGCAAAGCTTGTTAACGCGATGAGCAAGTGGGTGGCACTGCACGAGCCAATGTTCGCTGATCCAGCAAACGCAGACCAATACAATATTGATTACTCGCCAGCGCTTGACGCAGAGTTTGCGATCATTCGTACTCAACTGCGCGATATCCGAACTCTGATCGAATTGAAACAGAAAGAGCTTCGCCAGCAAGCCGATGACTCTATTGAATCGAGTAAGTTGATCATTGAAGTGGGTATGGCCGTTGCTGTTTTCGCTGCACTTTTCGCTATGTGGTTATCCAATCGGTTTATCGTTCAGCCAATCCAGAACGTAGAGAAAGCGATGAATGAGATCGCATCGGGTGACGGTAACTTGTCTCAACGTATGAAGGTCGAAGGTAATGACGAGATCGCTCGTTTGAGTTCTGCTTTCAACCAGTTTGTTGGCAAGATCCATGTCACCGTGGAGCAAGTTATTCTCACATCGAACGCAGTACGTGGCGAGATGGAAAACATCAAATCACTCACGCAAAGTGTTGCTGAATTCTCGTCTAATCAACAGCGAGAAAGTGAAGTGGTCGCGGCTGCAGTTCATGAAATGCAAGCAACCAGTGAAGTGGTGAGTGGTAACGCATTAGATGCGGCAATCGCAAGTAACGTTGCAAACCATGAAGTGGAATCGGCCGATACTACGCTTGGCTTAACTGTTACTTCGATTGAACGCCTTGCGCAAGATATCGAGAACGCGGGTGGTGTGGTTCAAGAACTAGATACAGACGTGAAGAACATCGCCTCAATCCTTGGCGTGATCAAAGGTATTGCAGAGCAAACCAACCTACTTGCTTTGAATGCGGCAATTGAAGCGGCACGAGCGGGTGAACAAGGCCGTGGCTTTGCGGTTGTGGCTGATGAAGTTCGAGCGCTTGCGAGTAAAACTCAAGACAGCACTGGCGAAATCCAATCAATGATTGAACGCTTAGAAGTGGGTGCTAAACACGCGGTTGGTGTGATGACTGAAAGCAAAGTGAGTGGCGAGAAAACCATTGTTCAAGCAGGAACTGCAGCATCTTCATTGAGTGAGATTCGTAACTCAATTGGCAAGATGAATGACATGAACACACAAATTGCTACGGCGGCTTCGCAACAGTCTCAAGTGTCTGAAGAAGTGAATAAGAATGTTCAACGCATCGCTGAAAGAACCATGCAAATGGTTGAGATGGCAAGCAGCGCAGAAAATGCATGTATGGCATTGGCTGAACAGTGTGAAGCGCTAGATAGCCTTGTGTCTCAGTTTGAAGTGTAATTTTCAAAATTAGACAGACGAATATGAGCTGATAATGGTTGCTCGTATTGAGTCCCATTAATCAGCGGTGAACGACAAAAAAGCCCGCACTCTATGAGTGCGGGCTTTCTTTTTGACTAGGTGATCAGTCTTTTGACTAGGTGATCAGTTTTTAGACCTGATCAATCACTCAGTGTTAGCTGCTAAGACCGTCTTTGTATGTGTAACGGTAGTCCACTTTTACGTTCGCTTGGTAGTGGATGTCGCCGTTCATGTTAGTGATCTTTTTCACTTCCATATTTGCATCATCAATCTTGAACGAATCGTATTTGGTTGTCTGTTGGAACTGTGGCAGTTCTCTTGAAAGCTCAAAAGGTGTTTTTGCGCTTAACTCATCCATAAGGTTGGTGCCTGCATCGTATGCTTCCGCTTCAGTAACAAATGTATCAGATTTTAGCGTTGTTTCTTGAATTGTTGTTTTAGTTGCTGCAAACGCAGTGGTGCTGAGTACAAGAGTTGATGCAAGTATGATTAACTTCTTCAAAGGGATACCTTACTTTGTTGTACCAGTGTTTTAGAGATTCTCACCCTAGCAATAGGGGGTGAGGTTAATGTTAGGACAAAAATATGGTTCTGTAAGGGAATGACTATAGGTGCCGAAGATTAATGCACAGCGCATATCAAGCAAGGTGACACTGATATCTAACTTCAATACACTGTATGGGTAACCAAAGTTCAGCATAAGGTAAAGGCATGGCCAATTGGGAAGGGGTAAGTGAGTTTGTTGCAGTGGCAGAGCGTGAAAGCTTTACTGGTGCGGCGCAGAAGCTCGCTACGTCGGTGGCTCAAATCAGTCGTAGAGTAGCAAACCTCGAAGAACGACTCGCAGTGAAACTGCTCAATCGAACGACTCGAAAGGTGTCTCTTACAGAGGCTGGGCAACTCTATTACCAACAATGTAAGTTGTTGGTCGAAGGTTTAGAAATTGCTGAGCTTGCGGTCACGCAGATGCAATCCACACCCAAAGGCTTACTGAAAGTCACCGCGCCTGTGACTTATGGTGAGCGCCAACTCGCCCCAATACTGCATCAATTCTTAAAGCTTCACCCGCAAGTAGAGCTTGAGCTGATGCTGACCAATCAAAAGCTCGATCTTATCGATTCGGGTGTTGATGTTGCGATTCGTCTTGGCCGCTTGGAAGATTCAAGCCTTGTGGCAAAGAGGCTGTCTCAACGCCAACTTTATGTATGTGCAAGCCCTGAATATATTGAACGTTATGGCGAGCCGCATACATTATCAGAATTAAATAATCACCAATGTTTAGTCGGTGGATTTGAACATTGGCGTTTCAAAGAAAATAGACGCCCTCGCTCAGTTCGTGTTAACGGACGCATTAAGTGCAACAGTGGTTTAGCCTTGTTAGACGCAGCTAAGCAGAGCATTGGCTTGGTGCAGTTGCCTGAATACTATGTGAGTGAAGACCTTGATTCTGGTGAGTTGGTTGAGGTGCTGTCCGATTATCGAGATGACAAAGAAGGGATCTGGGCGCTTTATCCTCAGAACCGCAACTTATCTTCAAAGGTTCGCCTGCTGGTGGACTTCCTTTCTGAGCAATTGGATTAGTGTATGGCTTAAAACCTCCACCGATAAAAACGGGCTTCAGAATAGAGATTCTGAAGCCCGACGTGTTTTAGGATTAATTATCGTTTGATTACGGCTTACTAGACCGAAAATGTATTAGACGGTGAAGCGATCCACCAAGTGATACAGCTCATTTGCACGACTGTTGAGGTTTTGGCTACCTGTACGGTTTTGATTCGCGAGTTCTGCCGATTGTGAGCTTTGGTCAGAAATCACCACGATGCGTTGAGATATTTCTTGGCCGACAATATTCTGCTGTTCAGTCGCTGTCGCAATAAGCGAGTTCATGTCCATGATGGTATCAATCGACGCTTGGATCTTCGCCAGTGCTTCGGCTGCGGCATTCGCTTCTTCCACGGTTTGCGCACTTCGGTTTTGACTTGAATCCATCGCTTTCACAGCAGCATCTGAGGCAGCTTTAAGTTGCTCAATCATCTTATGAATGTCGCCAGTGCTCTCTTGAGTACGGCTTGCTAGCTTACGTACCTCATCGGCTACTACAGCAAACCCACGCCCTTGTTCGCCCGCCCGCGCAGCTTCAATCGCGGCATTCAACGCAAGTAGGTTAGTTTGCTCGGCAATGTCTTGGATGACCGCCAATGAAGAGGAGATGTTTTGTACATCGCCTTCTAAACGAGACACCACGGTGTTCGCTTCTGATACTTCGCTCGCTAGGCCTGCCACCGAGTCTGCAGCTGCGTTTACGATCTGTTGCGCTTCTTTTGCATTGCCCTCTGCAAGTTTAGCGGAATCCGCCGCTTGGCTAGCGTTGCTCGAGATCTCTTGCGCCGTTGTGGTCATTTCAGTCATCGCCGTTGCAACTTGTTCTGTCTCTTCACGTTGCCCAGTAGCAATCTCGTCGACCTGCGCAGCGCGAGAAGACATGCTAGATGTCTCGGCTACGACTTGCTGACCGACATCGCTTACGCTGCGAATGATGGTTTGAAGGCTTGCCACGAAGGCGTTGAAGTTCTCGCTGAGCTTAGTGAACTCAGGCGCTTTAAATGTTTCCATTCGAGCGGTTAAATCGGCTTCGCCACTCGCGAATGCGCTGATTGAACGATCAAACTGCTCGAGTGGTCGCATGATGGTACGGTTGACGGCAACGGCAAACACAGCAACTACTAGGGCAATCAAACCACAGAATATAGCGATCGCCGTCAATGAGCTTTGTAACGCAGCATTTGAGCTCTCTTTCATCTCTGCGATGACCGCATCGATGTCGTCAGTATAGAAGCCTGTACCTAGCATCAAGTCCCACTGGGGAACGAATATCGAGTAGCTCAGTTTCGGTAGGGCTTCGGATTGACCAAGTTTTGGAAAGTAGTAGGTGGTGAATTCACCAAGCTTTGAGTTCTTGATCAAGTCACGAATCAGGTAGTTGCCTTTTTTGTCTTGCAGGTCGTAGTAGTTGTTACCAATACCATCGTTGTTTTGTCCAACAACCACTCGAACGCCTTTAGAGTCGTAGCCAAAGATGTAGCCAGATTCGCCATATTCGAGTGTTCTTAATGTTGGTAAGGCTTCTTCTAATGTTGCACCTCTATCCAAAAATGGGCTGATCGAAGAGTAGGCCATTTGTAGATACGCTTTGAGTTCCTTTTCTTTCATCGCCATCATATTGCTACGCGTCGATTCAACTTGCTGTGCGGTTAGCTCGGTGCTCTTCATATACGTCACGCTCATCATGCCAATTGCCATTAGTAGCAACGGAATGAAAGAGAGAATATAAAGGCGGTTTTTGATGGTTAGGGTCATGTCACGCTTCCTGTGTGATTGTCTCATGCAATTTTCAACACATTATTAATGTGGTTTCAAAATGTAAATGGGCTTGTTGTCTAATTGTTATCCTAGAGTGTTTTTGTTTTATAAATATGATGACGGTTAGGTTTTTGGGGTGAGAAGCCTTGCAACTAGAGGCTTAAGCGAGAAAAAGTGAGTTTGTATCGATGCTTTTGAATTCGACGCTGCTTTGTTAGAATGCGACGCTTTGTAGCACCCTGCTATGTCTATTCGTTAAGTGAGAAAGATTCATGAACAAAAGCCATGTGACTATTGGTTTAACTAACCCAAAGAGCCCGACAAACGTTGGTGCTGTTATGCGTGCGGCTGGTTGTTACCAAGTCGACGAAGTTAAATACACAGGGCAACGCTACGAAAAAGCCGCAAAATTCCACACCGATACTAAGAGTGCTGCGCGTACTATCCCGTTGACTGGTGTTGAGTCGTTTTTAGACAATCTTGATCCAGAAACGAAGATCGTTTGCGTAGAACTCGCAGAAGGTGCAACACCACTACCGCGTTTTAAACACCCAGAAAATGCCATTTATATCTTTGGCCCTGAAGACGGCTCTATTTCTCAAGATGTCGCCGACAGAGCCGATCATGTTGTGTACGTACCAACGGTTGGCTGCATGAACTTGGCTGCAACAGTTAACGTGCTGCTTTATGATCGCCTTGCTAAGTCAGATGAAATGGATGAGAGCAACGAGCTGATTAAGAAAAGCCGCGATAACCGTAATCACCTGCTGATCAAAGAAAAGTAATTCTCTGCTTCTAGTGTTATCTATCCCGTACGCAATCGGATATTATCTTGAGTTCATCATCAGATAATTGAAGGGTTAGATAACACCATGGAAGACAAGCAATTACTTGCCGCGCTACAGCAACACTCTGTCCTCGATCTCTATCAGTTATTCCAAGAAGTTGGTCAAAACTGCTCTTTGTATGCATTACTAGAGAGGTTATCTTCCCTTAAAGAACATCATCAACTGAGTACTCGTCTTAGCCCTTTTAAGCCTCATATCGAAGGATTGCTAGCTCAATTTGATAGCGCCACGCCAGATAGCGAGATCCTCAAGGCAGTCGCTCTTCAGTCTGAGATTCAGCAACGAGGCCACAGTATGAGTCGTTACATCATGACATCAGATAATCACCGCCATTTTTCTCCAAGTGCAGACTTAGTTATGTTTGGTGACTCGATCACCGAGTGGGCACCGTGGGCGGATATTTTCCGTGATATCTCGATGGTCAACCGTGGCTTAGCGGGTGACACCACAACTGGCATGTTGCGCCGTATTGATACCACGTTGAATGTGAAGCCAAAGCTGGTGTGTTTTATGGCAGGGATAAACGATTTAGCTCAGGGTTATGATGTCGACCATATCTACCAGAACTACATTGATATGCTTAAGGTGTGGCAAGAAAATGAGATTCGCATATTGGTGCAATCAACGCTTTATGTTGGCTCTAAACTGCAAGGTTTAAATCCGTCGGTTGAACTGCTCAATAGCAAGCTAAGCGAGTACTGTACACAGCAAGGCATTGCGTTCTTAGATGTGAATTCAGTATTGTCGCCTAATAAGCTGTTGTCGAACAAGTACTCGTGTGATGATCTGCATTTGAATGCGAAGGCTTATCAAACTTGGGCTGAGATACTTCAACCTACGATAGCTGAGCTACTAAAATAGACTCACGCAAAACGCTAGCTAGACCGATAAACAGCTTAGCTAATACAAGAAAAGCCAAACCCTAGATTTGTTTCGCGAACCATAAGGACATCAATGTGAACCTAAGACAATTGGAAGTCTTTTACGCCATTATGCAGACCGGAACCGTATCTGGAGCCGCGCGCAGCTTGCATGTGTCGCAACCAAACGTGACCCGTATTTTGGCGCACACGGAGCAACAACTTGGGTTTGGCTTATTCGAACGAGTTAAAGGGCGGTTGGTGCCAACGGTTGAGGCAAAAACCTTACTGCCAGAAGCGGAAAAGGTTTATCAGCAACTGGGTCAATTTCGTTCTTTGACCAATAAAGTCAAGCAAGGACATCAGCATTTACGCATTGGTGCGCCACCGATTCTGGCGACTAAATTGCTGACTCAGGTAATAGCCCAAATGTCTCGGGAACAAGAGCTCTCTTTTGAGTTGCTGACTGCAAACCGTGATGAGCTGTGTGCTGGGTTATTAAAGCATGAGCTTGATATTGCTATCGCGTTTGGCGATGAAGCACCGCCTGCGATATTAAGTGAAACGCTATTAACCGAATCACTAAAGGTTTTGGTTCCTTCCAATACGGTTGATCATTTCCCCGCGGAATTAACGTTAGATGATCTGATCAATTATCCGCTGCCAATCATCGGGCTCGATAGCCGCGATCCATTAGGCCTCCTGTTACATCAACGCCTTATTGCACGTGAGCAGCATTATCACCACCCGATATCTGTACGTGGGTATAGCGCCGCTGCGGAACTGGTCAAGCACCAAGCGGGGTTTGCGATTGTTGATCCGTGGACGGCAGAGCAATATCAAAATGACGATGCGGTCTGTGTGTTGCCGCTTCAACCAGACATCCAATTTTCGGTATCGATGCTTTGCGCAGAGCACACCCCTCAGTCGATTTCCGTTAAGCAATTTATCGCTTCATTGAAAATCCATACTCACCCTATAACTTAAGGTTATAGGCTCGCCATAAATAGGCATTCGGCAGCTTCGAAGTTCTTAATTAAAGTAAACCCATACAAGGGCTTATTAATTAGGAATACTCATGTCGATCGCTCAACCTTACCTTCTTTTTCTTGGGGATGTTACTGACCCACTCGCTGCAAAAACAGCTCGCGGTATTCATCAATGGCGACCAGAAATCTGCCTAGGTCAACTGCGTTTAACGGGTGATACCGTTTCACTGGGCTTAACGGATATGACCCTGCAAGAGGCGCAAGCGCAGGGCGCGAAGACGCTAGTGATTGGTACCGCAAATCCGGGTGGTGTTATTCCTGATTCTTGGCAGTCAACCATTATGGCCGCTGCAGAAATGGGATATGAGATTGCATCTGGCATGCACCAACGATTGAGTGAATTTTCACCGCTTGCTGACATGCAGCAACAAGGATTGACTAAGCTTCATGATGTACGCCATTTTGACGGTGTTCTTAATGTTGGTAACGGTAAGCTTCGTCAAGGTAAGCGCCTGCTTACTGTCGGAACTGATTGCTCAGTAGGCAAAATGTTCTCGGCATTAGCGATTGAAAAGTCGCTTAAACAAGCGGGAACATCCGCTCAGTTTAAAGCGACAGGGCAGACAGGTATTTTGATTGAAGGCAGCGGTATTTCGATTGATGCGGTGGTTGCGGATTTTATTTCTGGCGCAGTTGAAGCGATTAGCCCTGATTTTACCGACCACGATTGGGACATCATTGAAGGGCAAGGCTCTTTGTTCAACCCTTCGTTTGCAGGCGTGAGTTTGGGTCTTTTACATGGCGCACAAGCTGATGCCTTAGTGCTGTGTCATGAAGTTGGGCGACCACATATTCGTAACCTTCCTCATGCTAAATTACCAAGCATAGAACAGACGATTGAAGCCAACTTGCAAGCGGCGCGACTGACTAATCCAGACGCGAAGCTGGTGGGTATCTGCTTGAACACGTCGGCGATTAGCATTGAAGAGGCTGAGACATTGTGCCAAGAATGGACCACACTCTATCAAGTGCCAGTGACGGACCCAGTGCGCTTTGGTGTACAACACATTACTGATCATTTGCGACATTCACTTTAACGACTTCATCATTTCTACGTTTCCATTTGTTAAAGTGAACATCAACCGAGTGAAATTATGAAGATTACAGCTGAACCCATTATTATCGCGATGCAAACGCCTTTTCGCATCTCTCGTGGCAGTCGAACTGAGTGTCACGTTGTTCGTGTTTACATTGAACATGGTGGCAAACGAGCTCAGGGCGAATGCACGCCTTACCCACGATACGGCGAGTCATCGGAGTCTGTGTTAGCGCAAATCCAACAAGCGTCTAGCGCACTTGAAGCTATGTTTGAACGAGGCGTTACTGATCCGGCAGAGCTAAGAGATCATCTTCAGTCTTTATTGACCGGAGGGGCAGCGCGCAATGCGGTCGATTGTGCGCTTTGGGATTTTGAAGCTCAGCAGAACGACCAGACGTTTCCGAATAGCTTGTTTGAGTTGCCTGCTCAAATCGTGACTGCAATGACAGTCTCGATTGGCACGCCAGAAGCCATGGCGACTCAGGCTCGAGACTATGTCGCGAATGGTGCGAAACTTCTGAAAGTGAAGCTTGACGGCGAGCAGGTGGTAGAGCGTGTTCGCGCGGTACGAGAAGCTGCGGCAGATGTTCAAATTGTATTGGATGCGAATGAAGCGTGGACAGGATTGAATCTCGAAGAGTTGTTCAATCAACTGGTAGAATTTGATATTGCGATGATCGAGCAGCCGTTACCCCAACAGCACGATGCCTCATTGGCGCACATCAAGCACCCGATACCACTGTGTGCTGATGAAAGCTGTCATACCACTTCGCAACTTTCATCTTTGTTAGGCAAATATGAAATGGTCAACATCAAGCTCGATAAAACAGGTGGTTTGACCGAAGCATTGGTACTTGCTGAAGAAGCTCAAAGGCTAGGATTTACGCTGATGTCGGGTTGTATGCTCGGTACATCGCTGGCGATGCGTGCAGCTCTGCCTATCGCCGTTCAATCTGAAATCGTCGACCTCGATGGCCCAGTCTTACTTGGTCAAGATGTAGCACCATCACTGACTTATCGAGATGGGATGATTATTCTCTAAGTTCGTTGAGCCCGTTTAATCGATGGACATGACATGAATGAAATCGTATGAGTGAAAACTTGTGCGATTTTTGCTTCAAAGTCTGAGCGATTATCTAAATTACTTCACTTTTAAGCCTCAGCAGCGCATCCACAAATTCTGCAAACCCATAGCCACCAGGCTGCGACATGACCCTGCTTGGATGGTGCTCTAGCTTATCCCAATAATGTTGAATGTTTGCCACGCCAACGGTAAGTGGAAGTGATTCGAACATCTGCTGATCATTCATTGAATCGCCGACATAGCAGGCTTGATTGTGGATTTGCTCAAGCGATAAGCCTTTATTAGCCAGGAAACGGTGCACGGCGTTTTTCTTTGAGTGTTCGCCGTACCAAGCGTTGATATGAATCGAACTTGCCGTCGCGTGTGCGCCTAAAGCGTGTATTCTTTCGAGTACCGCTTGAACAGTTTCAGGATCAACAGGCTTACGGTTTTGGCCGATATCAATCGCGACCTCACACAAGCGGTAAGATTGATCCAAAGTTAGCGATAGGTCGGGGTAACTCAACAAGATCGCTTCAACTTCTTGTTTTAGCTTAGCTTGGTTCTTACGCACTTGTTCTAGCGGTGTTTCAGATGAGAGTTGTAATGCATCATCTTGCTTCTCTAGTAAGAAGGCGCCGTTTTCTCCAAGCACGGCATCGACAGGCCAGAGCTGCGCAATATGGTCACACCAACCAGCACAGGCTCCCGTTACAGCGACCACTTTGATTCCATTGTCTCTCAGCTTTTGTAACACAATCAGGGTTTCTGGAGGGAGTGAACCTTGCCAAGTGAGCGTGTCATCGACGTCGGTTAATACCCATTCGATGTGCTTCCAGTTGTTGTCTAGTTGGTGTTCCATTAAAACTCACTTATTCCATGGATTGTTTTACACAGAGCGTATTAATTCAGCCCAATGTAGAATTAGAAGCTAACGTGATTAGAAAATACAGTGTTTAGCAAAATCGCCCGCTTCATTAGCCGTCCAGTCACCTTTAGGCTTTTCTTTCATATCCGCACACCAAGCTTCACTGCCAACCTCGGTACAAGCCATTAATTGAGTAGCAAGGAAAAGTATCAACGCGATTTTCTTCATAATAAACATTCCGTTGTGGTCTAAATTTCTGCTTATAACTGTATCAAATACCACAAGTGATTGTTATAGCTGCTAAGAACTTAAGGGCGTTAATAATGATGTGGGGTTGAGCTGAATTCGAGGGACGGTAAAGAAGCGAAGGTTTGCTTGGCTTTAAGATCGAAAAAGCCAGCAATGTTGAACTGACCCCCAATAGTTGGACACCAATTATTGGGGGTCTTTTTATGTCCAA